>JAISBV010000078.1 GCA_031266025.1 Eubacteriales Family XIII. Incertae Sedis bacterium | reverse complement strand
TCCCTTCGTCGTCTTTCAGTATAGCGTTGCCGCCGAAGCCGGTCTGTTCGAGTTTTATGTTGTCGGAGTTGATGACGAGCCCTCCCGCGGGGCTGAAATTGTAATCCCAGCCGAACGCGTCAACTCCGAACTCCCATGTCATGGGGAAGTATGTGACGTCCCGGAACAGCAGCAACGGGTATTGCTGCTCGCCGTTGTTCACAGGGCTACCGTTGACCGTAATCGGAAAGGTCGCGACCGTCGCCGTGTATCTGCCCCTGTTTGTCGCCGATGAGGCGTAGGGCAAATACGCGGCCGTTATGTCCGTTTTCTCGACGGCAAGCCCCTCCGCGTCGCCCTTCCATTGGGTTTCCAAGCCGAGGAAGCGGCAATCTCTGTAGGTTATGGGGAAATATGTTATATTGTCGTACACGATAAACGGGTATTTGCTCTTTGCTATGTCAATCTTGACCCCGTTTACTATAACGGGATATGCCGGCATTGAAACAGTGACGGTCTTTGCCGCCTGCGCTCCGAATACGGGCGCGGCCGGGCCGGCCATGATCACCGCCGCGATTATCATAATCGCAAATAAATTCCTCGTGGTGTTCCCGTGCAAGCGGTCGTTGTTTTTTCCTTCCATATGATTTAACCTCTTATTCTACCCTCAAACCGCTTATCGCTACTCAGCCGCAAAACCGGACGCTTCCGCCTTGAGCAGTCTCTTTAATTTTTCCTTTACAGTATCAAGCCTGTCGTCGGTCAGCATGGGAATCAGTCGGTTGATTTCGTTGATCGGTTTATCCCACCATTTAAACTCAAGGAGCAGGGCCGTAAGCTCGTCGTCGAAGCGCTTTCTGATCAGTTTGGCGGGATTGCCCGCTACGACGGAGTAGGGCGGAATATCGCTTCCGACAGTGCTGTTCGCTCCGATAATAGCGCCGCTGCCGATATGCACGCCGGGCATTATCGTCGAATACTGCCCGATCCACACGTCGTTTTCTATGACCGTGTCGCCCTTGAGCGGCATATCCGAAAGGGGCGGTATGGGCTTCAGGAAGCCCTCGAATATGTAAAACGGAAATGTGGAAGCCGCGTTCATCTGATGATTGACGCCGTTCATTATAAATTCGACGCCTTTTGCTATTTGGCAAAATTTCCCTATAATGAGCCTGTCGCCGTAGAAGTCGTAATGATGCGTCACGCAGCGCTCGAAATCGACGTCGCTGAAATACGTAAAATCGCCGACGATGATGTGCTCGCTCTTAATCGTGGGCTTAACGTATGTGACCGTATCTGCGCCGGGTACGGGAAATATCGCGCTCGGATCGGGCATGCCGTCTTTTGTCGCCATATATGCTGTAATTCCTTTCTTTCGACCTGTTGAAAAAATTCCGCGAAGATGATATGATTAAGTTCCGTTATTGTGACTTTTTAAATACCCCCATGACTCGTTGCGTGGGTGTTTGTTATCTCTCGAAGAACAGGAGGCGACAATGATTCACGTAATAGCAAGCATGCATCTTAAGGAAGGCGCGGAGAGCGGCATACTGCCCATAGCGCGTCAAATGGTTGCGGAAACCGTCAAAGAGGACGGCTGCAAACGCTATGAGCTCGTTCGGGATATTCACGACGTCAACCATCTGATTATACTCGAAACATGGGAATCGCGCGCGCATCTTGACGCGCACTCGCAATCGGCGCATTACAAAACCTTGATACCGAAGATGGACGAGTTTCGCATCGGGCCGACGGATGTGACAGTGACGGAGACGCTGTAACGGCGGATTGTTGGTTACATCTGCCTGCGAGGTCTTAGCGCTCGTACAGATACTGCGGCGCGGGGATATTGCTTTCCGCAAGCCTCAGCGCCGCGCCGATATCGCCGCCTTCGTTCGTGAGTATATTCGAAAGCTTTGTCAAAACCGCCGTCAAATTTTTCTCCGCGCCGGCGCCGAACAGCGTGCCGAACAGGGAACGGTATTCGTAGCTCAGCGTCGCGACGTCGCAGAAATCGAGATTGTAGATATCCTGCATATCGGCGAGCGCCGTATAAAAATCGCCTATATCGTCGATCAGACCGTTGTCTATGGCCTGCGCCGCCGTGTATATCCTGCCGTCGGCCAATTCCCGCACGTATTCGAGCTCCAGATAGCGCTCTTCCGCGACGATGCCCGTGAACTGATCGTAGGCTTCGTCGATAAGGCCCTGAAATATGGCTCGCTGCTCGTCGGTCATGGGTTCAAAATTGCTGCCCATGGCCTTGTTGCGGCCCGACGTTATGGTTTCGGTTTTGACGCCGTAACGGTCGAGGAATTCGCTGAGATCCACCATCGTGCCCATGGTTACGCCGATGGAGCCCGTCCATGTGTTTCGGTTCGCGTATATGTACTCGGCGGCCGTCGAGATATAATAGCCGCCGGACGCCGCCATCGAGCCCATGACCGCGTATATGGGGCGGCCCGTGCTGTCCGCGTACTCCCGCAGCTTGAGGTAGAGCTCGTCGCTCTCGTAGACGCCTCCGCCCGGCGAATCGACGAACAGGATGAGTCCGAAGTTGTTGTCGTCGTACATGAGATCGTCGATGCTGTCAAGTGTCCAGCTGTGATTATAGCCGCTTATATTGCCAAACAGGTCGGTTGCCGGGCTGCCGCTGATGGTTCCCGTCACATCGAGCCGCGCTATATAGGGGGAGCCGGGCGTGGCCGGGGCATCGTCGCTCCAATCCGAAAACAATGCCCGAAACACGAAACCCAACAGAACGATTCCGATAAAGATACATATATAGATAATTATGCCTTTCCGCAATCCGCCCCCGCGCCGTTCGTCGCGCGGCGTGTATGCGCGGTCTCCCGCGTACGGCCGCTCGTAGTAGTTCGGTCTTGCGCCGGCGTCGGGCCTTGCGCCGTACTCCGGCCGCGCGGCGTTATGGCTTTCTCTCTTATTTTCGTAATCGTCAAACATCGAAATCTTCTTTCTTTTCATATGCGGTCGCTCGCCGCCGTTTTCGTTTCGGTATACGTCAGATTCTATTTTCCCTGTTTTCGCGTCGGATGTCAACAATAACTGCGCAAAATCAATCCGGAAAAATGAGGAAAATGTGTTGACAAGGATATTCGGGGCGTGGTATGATAGATTCACTCAAGAAGCTGAGTTGCACATTACGCAAAACGAAAACCCACAGGGTGTTGCCTGTGGGTTTTCAATTTGGGCTATCTGTAACAAAAAAATTCTACAAAAAGTCCTTGACAGTGTACTAATACATGTAGTACACTTATGACACATAGAACTCGCCGGTTAGAAACTATATGGCCGGCCGTGGATGAAAGGAGAAGCGGATGTTCCGACCCGATTTGAGAAGCCGTAAATCCATATACGCGCAGATCGTGGACAATCTGCGCGAGGAGATACTGTCGGGCGTGATGAAGCCCGACGAAAAG
>JAISBV010000076.1 GCA_031266025.1 Eubacteriales Family XIII. Incertae Sedis bacterium | reverse complement strand
CAATGACGGGCTATTACTTGAAATGTTATGAAAACTAAGGAACCGCCGTGTACCGAACGGTACGCACGGTGGTGTGAGAGGTCGGCTGCTCAACTAATGGGTAGCCTCCTACTCGATTTGGGTCATCTGTCGTTGCCGTTTCGGTCTAACCTCTTGCAAACGTAATAGCCGATTACGCTTGCCATAACCGAAACCAAAAAGTTTGTAAGCTGTAGCATAAGCTTCACCTCCTTTCAGCTGAAAGAAGATTCGACAGCAAATACAGTATATCATAAAAAAGGAAAAAAGTACATGAAAAAACCTACAATGCTCCTGCTTTGGATAGGCGCGGCCATCTCGATATCAGAGATATTTACAGGCGGACTGACGGTGCCCTTGGGTCTTGTGAAAGGCGGCGCGGCCATCGTGATCGGACATCTTATTGGTGTGTCGCTTCTCTCTTTCGGCGGATATATATCGTTTTCGCGCGGTGAAAACGCAATGGGCGCCGTCGCGCGCTCCTTCGGCGGCGTCGGCGGTAAGATAGTGGCATTCTGCAACGTCGTGCAGCTTATCGGCTGGACTGTAGTGATGACAGTGCAGGCGGGCGGCGCCATAACGAGCGTGCTGCCGCGGCTGCCGTTTGCGCCCGTCGCGTTTGCGCTGTCCGCTCTCGTACTCGTGTGGGCGCTGTTGCTCGGCAGCCCCGCCGTGCGCCTGAACAATTTCGCGGTGCTGCTCCTTATATTGATGTGCGCGGCGCTGTTCGGAGAGGCGCTCGGCGGCGTGGGCGCGGCGCCCGCCGCGCCCACGAGCGGAGCAATGAGTTTTGCCCTTGCCGTAGAACTGTCCATCGCTATGCCCGTGTCATGGCTCCCTCTCATAGGCGACTACACCGTGTCGGCGAACGACAGAAGCTGCGCCTGCGTCATACCATTTGCCGGTTATTTTACGGGGAGCACGCTCATGTATTTGTTCGGACTCTTTATAGCCGTTTTCGCCGGCGGCGACATATTCTCATTCGTGGCGGGCAGCCGTTTCCGTTATATCGCCTGCGGCGTCGTGCTGCTCTCCACGCTGACGACGGCTTTTCTTGATCTGTATTCCGCTGCGGAGTCTTCGGGGCGCATATTGGGCGCGAAGAGCAAATACGGGCCTATAATAGCGGCGGGCGTATTAGCCGCGATCATATCGGCGGTATTCCCAATAGAGCTTTACAGCAGCTTCCTTGAGCAATTTCTTACGAGCATCGGTATGGTCTTCGTTCCGGTTTATACGATCATATTCCTTGATTTCATCATGTCAGAACCGTCCGTCGATAAGGCTCTGCGCATAGACAAGCTGATTATAGCCGCAGCGGGAATGGTAGCGTACAATAGGTTCGCCGGTTACGGCGTGGGGATACCTACAGTCATGAGCATATTGTTCGTGGCTGTCTTTTACACGCTTTACAGCATAGCTGCAAAGAAAGGGGCGTCAATATGATAACGGTAAACGGCGCCGCGGGATATGACGCGGCGGGTATTTCGATCACGGCATTTTTGGAAGCGCAAGGTTATGATACGCGCCGCATCGCCGTGGGATTGAACGAAACGGTCGTTCCGAGATCCGAGTACGACAGCACTGTGCTTGCGGAAGGCGACCGTGTGGAAATTGTGAATTTTGTAAGCGGAGGTTGAAATTGGATACAAAGGGACTCTTGACGCTTATGGGGGATTCTTCTGATATTGCAGACGACGCGCTCGTGCTTGGCGGCCGCGCGTTCACGTCGCGTTTTATTCTCGGATCAGGCAAGTATTCATTGGCGCTGATCAGGGCTGCTGTGGAGCACGCGGGCGCACAGATCATCACGTTGGCGCTCAGGCGCGCGAATCCGGGCGGCGACGAAAACATATTGGATTACATCCCTGAAGGCGTGACGCTGCTGCCGAACACGTCCGGCGCGCGAACGGCGGAGGAGGCGGTAAAGATCGCGCATTTCGCGCGCGAACTTGGCTGCGGCGATATGATAAAGATAGAGGTGATACGCGACGCCAAATACCTGCTGCCCGACAATCATGAAACGCTCAAAGCCGCGGAGATTTTGGCTGACGAGGGCTTTATCGTAATGCCATACATCAATCCCGATCTGACCGTAGCGCGCGATCTCGCCGGCGTGGGCGCGGCCTGCGTGATGCCGCTCGCGGCGCCGATAGGATCAAACCGCGGCATAGAAGCGCGCGGACTTATCAGGATACTGATAGAAGAAACCGAACTTCCGGTCATAGTGGATGCGGGCATAGGTCGCCCGTCGCAGGCATGTGACGTCATGGAGATGGGCGCGGCCGCCGTTATGATCAATACGGCCGTCGCGACGGCAGGCGACGTTCCCGCTATGGCGGGCGCGTTCAAGAAGGCTGTAGAGGCGGGGCGCGCGGCTTTCTTGGCGGGGCCGGGCCGAGTCCTCGAAGACGGTGCGGACGCGTCGTCGCCGCTGACCGGATTTTTGCGCGGAGAAGGACGGCTATGAAGGACAAGCCATGAAGAATAATACAGTAAATACGGATGCCGCGGGTACAGGCGCTGTAAATACAGACGTTATGTCATACGCGGATGATATGGAGCGGACGGATCCGGATGTCATGACCGGCGTGCTTGCGGTCTCTCGCGCTATGGATTTCACGGCGTTTACGCGCGCCGACGCGTTGCGGGCGCTGTACGCCGAGCGGCGTGAACCCGAGGACTTCGCGGCTTTGCTTTCTCCCGCCGCCGCGCCCTTGCTCGAAGAGATAGCGCTGCGCGCGCGTGAGGAAACGCGGGCTCGCTTCGGCAATTCCGTATCGCTGTTCACGCCGCTTTATATATCGAATTACTGTGAAAACGGGTGCGTTTACTGCGGGTTCAATTGCCGCAACAATATCGGCAGGGCGCGTCTTCAACAGGAAGAGATAGAGTCGGAAATGCGCGAGATAGCGCGGGCGGGGCTTGAGGAAATACTGATATTGACGGGTGAAAGCCGCCGTATGTCCGATATCGAATATATCGGCGCGGCCTGTGAGAAAGCGCGAGACTGTTTTCGCACGGTTGGTCTTGAGGTCTATCCCATGAACAGCGCAGATTACGCGGCCTTGCGCGAAAAGGGCGCGGATTTCGTGACCGTATTTCAGGAAACATACGACGCGGAACGCTACGGCGCGCTGCATCCCCTCGGGCGCAAACGCGTATTCCCGTACCGCTTTGGCGCCCAAGAGCGCGCTCTCTTGGGCGGTATGCGCGGCGTCGGCTTTGCGGCGCTTCTTGGGCTTTCGGATTTCAGACGCGACGCCTTCGCGACCGGGCTTCACGCGCGCCTGATTCAGCGAAAATATCCGCACGCCGAGATATCGCTGTCCTGCCCGCGTCTGCGTCCCATAGCGGGCAATGACAAAATCAAGCCCAAGGATGTGGGTGAAACCGAACTGTTTCAAATTATCTGCGCGTACAGACTCTTCTTGCCGTTCGCGGGTATAACGATTTCAAGCAGGGAGAGCGCGCGCTTTCGCGATAACGTCGTCGGCATCGCCGCGACGAAGATATCGGCCGGCGTGGATGTCGGCATAGGAGGGCGCGCGGGCGGCGGCAAGGGCGGCGAACAGTTTGAGATTAACGACGGGCGTTCTGTTTCGGAGATTCGAGACATGCTGCTTTCGCGAGGCTTACAGCCTGTTATGAGCGAGTACGTCTATGTTTGAGTTTATAGCGGTGACGAACAGGCGGCTCTGCGAGGGTGATTTTTGGACGCGGCTCGGCGCCGTAGCCGCGTCGGGCGTATCGGCCGTGATCCTGCGCGAAAAGAATCTGCCTTCCGCAGAATATGAAAAGATGTTTTCACGTGCGTTGGGTATATGCGAGGATTGGGGAGTTCCTCTATTTTCGCACGGTTTTGCGGATGCTGCGGTCTTGCGCGCCGCCGCAGGCATTCATCTTCCGTTTTCCGCAGTCGCGGCGCTTTCGGAAGACTGCGATACGTCTGCTTTCAAATACATGCCGCGCGGCGCGCGCACGGGAGTTTCCGTGCATTCGGCGCTTGAAGCCCGCCGCGCGGTCGCGCTCGGCGCCTCATATCTTGTGGCCGGGCATATATTCAAAACGGAAAGCAAGGCGGGGCTCGCGCCGCGCGGTATGGATTTTCTTTCCGAAATATGCGCGCTCGCGCCCATTCCCGTCTACGCCATAGGCGGCGTATCCGAACGAAACATCGCGGACGTCAGGCGTGCGGGCGCCGCGGGCGCCTGTCTGATGTCTTCTCTTATGATCTGCGCCGACCCCGCCGCGTATATATCATGCTTGCGCAGCAACTCCGAAATTTGAACGACGGCGTCCGTTTATCATTCACATTATCATTCTAAATTATAAAATAATTTGCACTTACTTCGTGATTGGTGTAAAATATGTAGTGATGACATTGATTTCTGAATTGCGGAGTTTGCCCGTTTCCGCTGTCAGGAGTGTTCCGGATGTGCAACCCGGTTGTGATGAAAGGATTTTATTCATGAGCGCCGAGCGCAGAAATATCCTAATTGTAGATGATATCGAGTTGAACAGAGATATTCTTTATGAATTGTTCCATGATCAATACAATGTACTTGAGGCCGAAAACGGGCAAGCTGCGCTTGATTTGATCGCCGAATACGGACAGACGATAGCCATAGTGCTGCTTGATATAGTCATGCCGGTTTTGGACGGTTTCGGTGTACTCAAGAATATGATTCTGGACAAATCCATCGAAACCATACCCGTTATCATGATTACGGCGGAAAGCGATGAGGAAAAAGCGCTTATGGGTTATTCCATGGGCGTCGTCGATATTATCAACAAGCCGTTCAATCCCGATATCGTAAGACGCCGCGTGCAGAATACCGTTGATCTGTTCCTCCACAAATTCTATCTTGAGGATATGGTCGAGAGACAGACCAAGGCGCTTGAGCTTCAAAACGAACAGCTCAAGATGTCGAATACATTTGTGATAGACGCGTTGAGCACCGCCGTCGAGTTCCGTGACCATGAATCGGGGCAGCATATAATCAGGATACGCGCATTGACGAAGATACTGCTTGAAACGCTTTCGGATCTCAACGAGAAATACCGCTTGCCGCCTGAGGAGATAAACGATATTGCCAGCGCTTCCGCCATGCATGACATAGGCAAGATCGCGATATCCGATCTTGTTCTGCTGAAGCCGGGTCGCCTTACATCAGAAGAGTTCACGATTATGAAGACCCACACGACTGAAGGCTGTGCGATATTGGAGAGCATCAACTTTACGGGAAATCTCACATACTACAAATACTGCTATGATATCTGCCGCCATCATCATGAGCGTTGGGACGGCAGGGGCTATCCGGACGGTCTTGCGGGCGACGAGATACCGCTCTGGGCGCAGGTTGTGTCCTTGGCCGACGTCTATGACGCGCTCACGAGCGACCGCGTTTACAAACCCGCCATAGAGCATGATGTGGCAGTAAAGATGATCGTGGACGGTGAATGCGGCGTGTTCAACCCAGAGTTACTCGCGTCGTTTGAAAAGACCGCCGTTCAATTCCTCGATCCGGAGAAGATCAAAGAGAAGTCCGTGCTCGTTACTTCGTCGCCGAGCGTGCAGACGGCGGACGCCGACGCCTTGCTTCGCGGCGATCTTTCAAATCCGGCTGAAACGGAGAAGGCCAAGCTTCGCGCTGTAGTCGGCTTGGCGGACGATATTATATTGGATTATGATATAAATACCGATACGGCCAATCTGTCCAAGGGTTTCAAGGAATTTTTCTCTGTAGATGAGGACTCCGTTTCGGGATTCAGGCATTTTGTGCTGAGCTGCGAAGCGCTTGAGCAGATGCAGCGAGAATACATATTGAGCGAGATTATAAAGTTGAGTCGTGAAAAACCCAATATGGAAATGATTTTGGATACGGAGCGGGCGTTGGGCGACGCTCATAAGATGTCGCTTCGCATCGAAGCCGTGTTTGAAAACGCCGCTTCCGACGATGCCCAAAAGGCGGGGTATATAGCAAAGCTTTCTATGCTCCGTTCGTGATTTCGATTTGACAGGCGCGCATTGCGCCGAGTGCGCGCGCGTGACTTTCGGGCGTAACGCCGGCGCAGCAGGCGGCATCGACCGATATTTCGGCTTCGGGAAGGAAGGACTTCAAAAGTATAGCGTTTGAAATGACGCAGATATCCGTACACAATCCCACTAATTCAATGCGTTCGACGGGTTTTTTTTCGTTTTCGATCACAAGATAGGCGGCGAGATCCCGCGAGCCGAACGTCTCCTTTGTAAAGGCTCTGCCGCCGACCTTGAAGCGCAGGTTTTCAAGCTCCCCGAACAGACGCCAACCATCCGTTCCCTCTATACAGTGAGCGACGGGCAGCTTACGTCCCTCCTGCGTGTTCGGATAGTCCGCTCCATGGGTGTCGTAGGTGAAGATCACATCACCGTCAAATTCCCATATTTTCTCAACGACGGCCGGTACGACAGCAACGGCTTCGGCGCTGCCGAGCGCTCCGTTCACAAAGTCGTTCTGCATATCTACTACAATCAGATAATTGCCCATTTTAAAATCCCCGCCATATTTTTTGAAATTTTATATTGAATTACCGGATATTCTCTATTTGCCAGTCTATAGGATCGACGCCGTTTTCTTCAAAGAATGCGTTGGCCTTGCTGAAATGCCTGCAACCGAAAAACCCGCGATGCGCGGACAGCGGACTGGGATGCGGCGCCTCCAAGATCAGATGCCGAGGGTTATTCAGCATGCGTTTCTTCTCCTGCGCGGGTCTGCCCCACAGAAAATACACTATCGGCCCGGCAATATCGTTAACGGCTTCGATTACGGCGTCCGTAAAGGTTTCCCAACCCATGCCCTTGTGCGAATTCGCCTGATGCGCCCGCACGGTGAGCACGCTGTTTAAAAGCAGCGTTCCTTGGTCGGCCCATTTTTTGATGTAGCCGTTGTTCGGAATGAAGCAACCCAAGTCGTCATGCAGCTCACGGTATATGTTAACGAGCGACGGAGGAATTTCCTTTTGATCCGGCGGAACGGCAAAGCTTGCGCCTATGGCCTGTCTCTCGTTGTGATAAGGATCTTGTCCGATGAGCATGACTTTCACGCTTTTGAGCGGCGTGAAATGGAAGGCGTTGAAGATATCGTCCGCCGCCGGATATATCCTGCGCGTACGATATTCGTCAATCAAGAATCGGCGCAATTCCAAGTAATACGGTTTTTGAAACTCATCTCCTATTGCGTTTAGCCAGTCGTTGCTGATTTTCGGCATAGCGTCTCCCCGCGATTCGGCGTTCCGGTTGATAATCAATAGAATATCAAAGATAACGACAAATAGCAAGATGCCGGCGGTATATTTCTCCTTGAAGTCCGGGCTGTCTTGTCGTATACTGTGTAACGAGGGCCTGTTACTGAGTTACAGGACAAAACGACCGAACGGGAGATATTTGATGTACGATAAATTGGATTTTATTCAGGAAAAATATAACGAGCTTTCCGTAAAGGTTTCAGATCCCGGCATTATCGGAGATCGGTCGGCATGGCAGAGATACATGAAGGACATGAGCGACATGGAGCCGATCGTCAGGGCTTACACGGAGTACAAGAAGACAAAGGACAACTTGGCCTCAACAGAGCAAATGCTCGCGGGCGGCGGTCTCGACGCAGATATGGAAGCGCTGTGCAAGGATGAGATTTCGGTGCTCGCAGAAAAGCTTGAGACGGACGCGAACCGGCTCAGGGTATTGCTTTTGCCAAAAGACCCGAACGACGACAAGAACGTATTTCTTGAGATTCGCGCGGGTACGGGCGGCGAGGAAGCCGGTCTTTTCGCGGCTGACCTGTTGCGCATGTACATGCGTTACGGCGAACGTTTGGGCTGGAAGTCGGAGCTCATAGATATGAACGAAACGGGGATAGGCGGCGTCAGGGAGGCGGTCGTGCTGATCAAAGGGCGCGGCGCGTACTCTCGCCTCAAATACGAAAGCGGCGTTCATCGCGTGCAAAGGGTGCCGGAAACGGAATCAAGCGGCAGGATACACACGTCCGCCGCCACCGTCGCCGTTCTGCCGGAGGTAGACGACGTAGATGTGAACATTGATCCGAACGATGTGCGCGTCGACGTATATCATTCGTCCGGACACGGCGGGCAGTCCGTGAATACCACGGATTCCGCCGTACGGCTTACCCATATTCCAACGGGCATCGTCGTGACCTGCCAAGACGAAAAATCCCAGATCAAGAACAAGGATAAGGCGTTCAAGGTTCTGCGCGCAAGGATTTTTGACGAAAAACTCAGGGAACACAACCGCGAGATATCGGAAGCGCGCAAGAGTCAGGTCGGCACGGGCGACCGCAGCGAACGGATCAGGACATATAACTTCCCGCAGGGGCGGGTCTCGGATCACAGAATCAATTTGACGCTGTACAAGCTTGATTACTTCCTTGACGGCGATCTTGACGAGGTCATCGACGGGCTTGTTACAAATGAGCGGGCGGAAAAATTGAAGAACATATGACAAAATCCAAGTATGGAACGAAGTTTCATACTTCTGCGGCTCAAGGCAGCCGTGACAAGCGGGACAATCACGGAATGACGGTAGAAATGAATACAATTATTTACGATGTAAAAAATCTTACGGAAGAAATGCTTGATCGCGCCGACGTCTGCGGCGACGCGGACTCGCGTCGCGCGGTCGACGCGGCGCTTGGCGCCGTGGAGACCGCGTCGCTGATCATTCGCCGCGGCGGTCTCGTGGCGTTTCCGACGGAAACGGTCTACGGACTCGGCGCGGATGCTTTCAACGCGGATGCCGTACGAAAGGTATACGCGGCAAAAGGCAGGCCTTCAGACAATCCCATGATCGTCCACATAGCGAGGGCAAGCGATATAGGCGCGCTCGTTTCGGAGCTTAGCCCGGATGCGGTGCGTCTTATCGAAGGTTTTTGGCCCGGCCCGCTTACGCTCGTTATGAAGAAGAACGCCGCCGTTCCGGACGCCGTTACGGGCGGGCTCGACACGGTTGCGGTCAGGATGCCCGACGACCCGGTTGCCATTGAGCTCATACGCCGAGCGGGTACGCCGGTGGCCGCTCCGAGCGCGAATCTCTCAGGCAGGCCGAGTCCTACGACGGCGGAGCACGTTCTGCGGGATATGGGCGGGCGCGCGGACGCGATACTGGTCGGTCTGCCGTGCAGGGTAGGCATAGAATCCACGGTACTCGATATATCGGGGAACGCGCCCGTAATACTGCGCCCGGGCGCCGTTACGGGGGATGCGATATCCGCGCTGCTCGGAAAGCCTGTCGAAACGGATCCTTCGCTTCTTGTGTGCTGTGCGTACTCGGACGAAGAGAACGCGCCCAAGGCGCCCGGGATGAAATACAGGCATTACGCGCCCGACGCGGAAATGATGGTGCTCGAAGGCGCTATGGAGCGCGTGAAAAGCGAAATGGAGCGGCTGAAAGTTCTGAACGAGCGCATAGGCCGCCGCGTCGGAACCGTATTGTTCGAGGAAAAAGCCTTTACGGCGGCGGCGCACGATTTGTTCGCGGAGCTCAGGGCTCTTGACGACGAGGGCGTCGATCTCATTATAGCGGGAGCTCTCGGCCGGGACGACGGACTTGGCTTCGCCGTGATGAACCGCATGATGAAAGCCGCGGGTTATAATGTTATCAGGGTATGATATAAAAATGTTACTGCTCAAAGATTTCAATCAAAACTACTCAAACGCGGCGTTTGAGTAGTTACATAACGGAGGGAGAGCGCAATGAAAATCGCGATAGCATCAGATCACGGCGGCTATGAATTAAAGGAATATCTGAAAGAACATCTTGCGAAGCGTGATATCGAGCTTATAGATCTCGGAACCGATTCTGCGGCGTCCGTGGATTATCCCGCGTTCGGACGCGCCTGCGGAGAAGCAGTGGCGAACGGCGCGGCGGATCGCGGCATAGTCTGCTGCGGCACGGGCATAGGCATATCCATAGCCGCCAACAAGGTCAAGGGTGTGCGCTGCGCGGTCTGCACGAATGCGTTTATGGCCGAGATGTGCGCGCGGCACAACGACGCGAATATCATCGCGTTCGGCGGACGCGTGACGGATAAAGAGAAGGCGGCGGAATTCGCGGACATATGGCTCGATACGCCTTTTGAGGGAGGCAGACACAGCAGGCGTGTGGACGCATTAAATTCCATGTAATGTGGCAAAATAGGAGATTTGCGAATGGGTAAGGTCTACATATTCGACCATCCGCTGATTCAGCACAAGACGGCCATGATTCGCGACAAGAACACGACGGTAAAAGATTTCAGGGAACTTGTGAAGGAAATAGCCATGCTGATGGGTTATGAGATTACGAGGGATCTGCCGCTCGAAGAAGTGGAAATCGAAACACCGCTCACTAAGACTAAGGTTCGTATGCTGACGAGCATGGATATCGCCATAGTGCCCATATTGCGAGCGGGTCTCGGTATGGTGGACGGCATATTGGAACTTGTTCCGAACGCCAAGGTGGGGCATATCGGGCTGTATCGCGATCCCGAAACCCATCTCCCGATAGAATATTACTGCAAGTTGCCGTCGGATATAGAACGCCGTCATGTGTTTGTGCTTGACCCCATGCTCGCCACGGGCGGTTCGGCGGTCGCTTCCATTGATTTCATCAAGCAGAACGGCGGCAAGAATATCTCATTCGTCTGCCTTATAGCGGCGCCGGAGGGGATAGACGTCTTGCAGAAAGCCCATCCCGATGTGGATATTTTCATAGCGGCCAAGGACAGTCATTTGAACGAACGCAAGTATATTGTGCCCGGGCTGGGGGATGCCGGAGACAGACTGTACGGCACAAAGTAAGTTGCGGAATATTCGGTCATTCCGGGCTTGTCCCGGAATCCAAAATATACTATGGATTCCGGGACAGTTCTTCCCGGAATGACGCAGAAGAGGAATAACGGAGGAACAAATGAATTCGACAAGCGACGCCGCTGCAGGGTGCGGCAATGTATTCGACGTGCTCCGCGAGAGAGGCTTCATCAGACAGACCACACACGAAGAAGAAATACGCGAGCTCTTGGCTCGCGAGAAGATCAGGTTCTATATAGGTTTTGATCCTACGGCGGACAGTCTGCACGTGGGCCATTTCATGCAGGTCATCATAATGATGCACATGCAGCGTTACGGTCACACCCCGATTATATTGATCGGCGGCGGCACCGGCATGGTCGGCGATCCGTCGGGCCGCACGGATATGCGCCTTTTGATGACGAAGGAGACGGTGATCGAAAATTGCCGCCGTTTTGAGGCTTTGTTCAACCGTTTCATTGACTTTTCGAACGGCCGCGCCATTGCCGTGAACAACGCGGAGTGGCTGCTTGATTTGAATTATGTAGACTTCATCCGCAATATAGGCAAGCACTTTTCCGTCAACAAGATGCTCACTGCGGAATGCTTTAAGCAGAGGATGGAACAAGGTCTGAGTTTTTTGGAATTCAATTACATGCTTATGCAATCATACGATTTTCTCGAATTGTTCCGCAAATACGACTGCAAGATGCAGTTTGGCGGGGATGATCAATGGTCGAATATACTCGGCGGCGTGGATCTGATCCGGCGCGAGACCGGCGGCAAAGCCTACGGCATGACCTTCGCGCTGCTTGCGACGAGCGACGGCAAGAAGATGGGCAAGACGCAGAAGGGCGCGCTGTGGCTCGACGCGAACAAGACCTCTCCTTATGAATTTTTCCAATATTGGCGCAATATAGAGGATGCGGATGTGCGAACCTGCCTGTCCATGCTCACATTCCTGCCTATGAATGAAGTGAACGCGCTTTCGTCGCTGAAGGACGCGGAGATCAACAGAGCCAAGGAAACACTCGCCTATGAGACGACGAAGCTCGTGCACGGGGAAGCCGAGGCGGGAAAAGCGCGGGATGCCGCGAAAGCGCTGTTCTCGGGCGGCGCGGATTCGGACGACATACCCACGGCCGTGATCGCGGCGGACAGGGTAGCGTCGGGCGTCGGGCTTGCGGATATTATGCGTGAGGCCGGTCTTGTGAGCAGTAACAGCGAGGCGTTCCGCGCCATAGAACAGGGCGGAATCACCGTAAACGACGAGAAGATCACTGACAAAAAATTCACTGTCACAAAGGAGCTTTTTACGGACGGCCTTATTCTGATAAAAAAAGGGAAAAAGAGCTTTCGCAGAATAAAATTGGTCTGAGATGCGTCGGGCTCCCGTTGACTGCCTTGATCGCCGGAGCAAAGAAAAACCGCCCGTCGGGCGGTTTTTCTTTGCAAATTGTTAAGGAGCAGCCGTCTTAAATTTCGAAGGCGACGCGGGTCTCGCTGTCCATCATACGGGTCAGAATGGCCGCGACCTCGCTGCGCCTGATCGCGCTGTCGGGGCTGCAATTGTGGACGTCGTCTATGCCTTGAACCACGCCTGCGCGATAGAGTTTATAGATGGCGACGGCGTTCTCGTGCGTCATCGGCACATCGGGGATCGCACCGTCCGCTATATTTGTGTTCGTCGCGGCGAGGGCGCTGTCAGGAAGAGCGGCGGCGAAGATTTCCATGTAGCCGGCGCGGGTGGCGGCGGCGTTCCAGTCATAGTCCTTCGCGATTATCCCGTTCTCCTTCGCGTAGTCCGCGTAGCTTTTGTACCATGGGCTGCCGTTCTCCAACGTCACCGCGCCCGCCGTATACTTCTGGTGCATACAGGCCGCCAACTTCACCGCCTCGGCGTAGGTGAGACTGCTGCCGGGCTCGAAGGACGCCGCCGTCTTTCCGTCAATGAGACCGGAAGTATAGGCCGAGACTACATCGCTGTAGAACCAGTCGCCCGCCGCAACGTCCGTGAAGGGACTCGGAGCATAACCCTCATCCGCCAAGATGCCGGCCAACCACGCGTAAGCTTCCGGCACGTCGTAGTTGCCGCTGTGGCCCTTGAGCCAAGCAAAGCTGAAATTGACGTCATCCACGCTTGAATCATTGATCAGCGTGTAGTAGAGCAGCGCTTCCACGGCGAAGGACGTGTCGCGGTCGGCCATGCCATGGCGCACATACCAATAGGGCGCGCTCTTTCCCTCGGCTGCGCTGCGGAGATACGGAATGGGATTCGTCATTTTCATTTGGAGCTGCAGCGCCTCCCCGGCGGGGGTCTTGAGGTGCGCATCCCAGTCGAGCTGCGTGTTATTCTTGCCGACGGTAATGTCCGCTGCGCTGTGGTTGTTCCAAGACCAGAACTCAAAGGGGCTGTAAGCCTGATCCGGCGCGCCGAATATATTGTCCTCGTTCAGGGCGGGGTGGGCATTCGGCGTACCCCTGTTACTGAAGGCCGGGGCGGTCTTTAGACCTGTTTTTTCCGTGCCGATCCAGTATAGATAGGCGTCCCAGTCGATGGCGGCCTTGCCGTCATTAAGGCTGAGCCATCCGTAATCGCCGGCGGCCGGCGCCGCGTCAGATGATGGGAAGTCGCCGGTGAGTTCCTTATCTACGCTTCCCTCCATCAGCGCTATGAGCGCGGCCTCAAAGCTGCCGTCGTCCGCCCTCAAAGCGCCGCCGTTTTGGTCTTTCAGACCGAGCTCGTTAAAGTAACTCACATAGTCGGCGGCCAATTCCTCCGAGGCGGCAAGTACGCTGTCGCCGTAGACTTGGCTGACGTCGGTCGGCGCGCCCATCGCGGTCGGCGATGGGTTGATCGCATCGAGACTCAGGCCGGCAGCCTTGTACGCCTCGCGCACAGATCCGTACAGCCATTCATAAGCCTGGTCCGCATGGGGCAGATCGGTAATCGGGCAGTAAGCGATTGTCGCAAACACGGCGTCGCTGAGCTCTGAGTTTGTCGCGCTCGTCATGCCCGCCGCGCCGATCTCATAGAGTGACGGATAGAAGTCGGAGCTGTCGCCGGATGCGGAGAGAATGGCCGAAAGCGCGCCGCCGCCGCTCGTTCCGCTCACAACCACGCGGTTCGAGTCACCCGGAATCACGGTGTCGTTATAGCGCAGATAGCGGATGACAGCCTTCGTGTCCGTCATTGTCGCGGGTGAATGTCCGAGGTATGATCCGTCGTTTGGCGAGTCATTCCGTCCGCGACAGCTGTAGGTCGCGACAAGATATCCCGCCCGGAACGCCGCCGCCATCGCAGCGGTATTGCTGTTGTTAGCGGGAAGTACCATTCCGTCCGTGAGCTTCACCGGCGAGGTGTTCGTAAACCAACCGCCGTTCTCCACAAAGAGAATGATGGGGCTGCCTTCGCTTGCCGTCGCGGGAACGTAGAGATTCAAAAGCTGAGTCGTTTCAATAGTGGGGTTTTCCGGGGTAGGCGGGAAATGAAAGTTTATGTCCGTGGGATTCGCCACGTACACCACGTCCTCCCAAGCCTTTACATCAATACTTGCACCGTCGGCCGTCTTCACGGTGATAGTCGCCGTTGGATCGGCGGGCAGAGCAAGCGGATCGTCTTCCGCCGCCGCAACCCGGAGCGCCGCAATCGGCAACAGCAGCGAGAGCGACAGCGTCAAGGCCAGGAACCATACAAAGGGCTTTATGATCATTCGGGTGCTCATACTCATTCTCATTCTCCTCTCTTCACACTAACAACATTGTTTAATACGCAAACGGGTTCAATACCCCGCAGCTTACGGTGTTTTTTACCCAAAATAAACAATTACGGGTATATACTATCATATAGAATTAAGATTGGCAACTACTGAAAGCATGCAAAATTAACCCGTTCGAAAACTTGCAAAAAATAATCGCCGCAAAGGAACTTTTCGCGGGCGGCAAACTTCTAATTCCGAGGATTCTGTTCTTGGGGTTTTTGTTTTTTTGGGAAAAAGGGGGAATATTGCATGGCCGAAAACGCCGGAAACGCCGTAAACGGCGGCGAGCAGGGGAAGCCGCTTATAGAGGTTAAGCATGTGCGCAAGGTCTATCGCATGGGGA
>JAISBV010000002.1 GCA_031266025.1 Eubacteriales Family XIII. Incertae Sedis bacterium | reverse complement strand
TTAAATCGTTAAAATCCAACGAACGTCATTCCGGGCTTGTCCCGCTTGTACCGGCTGCCTTGGGCCGGTGGAATCCATCTTAACTGTTTTATAGATTCCGGGACAAGCCCGGAATGACGAAATGAACGAATAATTTCCCATTTATGTACCCCGTCAACATACCTGTGAACTGTAACGTTTGAGTAGTCTTGATTGAACCTTTGAGCGGTAACAATAAGGCTTTGCCATGGTTTCGCGTTCAGGATACATTCCATTCTCAAATGGAATGTATCAACGAAAACGGTTCATTTTACTTTTATCCAAGCAACTTGTATTATTAATGTATAAATGTTGTCTTTTGAGGGAGGGCCTGTTTTGAGCGCGTTGCTAACGGTGGAAGATATTTCTATTTCATTTGGAAACAACCGTGTGTTGGAGTCCGTCAGTTTTGAATTGAGTGAAGGCGAGGTTTTGGGCTGTATCGGCCCAAACGGCGCAGGGAAGACCGTCATGCTGAATATAATCACGGGCATGCAGAAGCCCGACGGCGGGCGTTTCATTTTCATGGGCCGAGACATTACGAGACTGAACGTTGCGGATCGCGCGCGGATCGGCGTCGGGCGCACTTTCCAGATACCGCGCGCGTTCGCGAACATGACGGCTTATGAAAACGTTCTTGTCGGGGCTGTGTTCGGAGGCGGGCAATCCGAGCGGGCGGCGGGCCGCAAGGCGTGTGATATTCTGTCTGTGATCGGGCTCAGCAGTAAGACGTCTGATTTCGCGGGCAAGCTGAGCCTTCTTGACCGTAAACGCCTTGAGATCGGCGTGGCTCTCGCATCCGACCCAAAGGCGCTCTTGTTGGATGAGGTCGCGGGCGGGTTGACGGAATCGGAAGTTACCGAGATACTCAGGATCGTCGGTTGGATAAAGTCTTCGGGCGTGGGCGTCGTCTGGATCGAACACGTGCTGCAGACCATGCTTCACGGAACGGATAGGGTCATGCTGCTGTCCGACGGCAGGAATATGCTCTGCGGATCTCCTTCGGAGGTCATGGCGTCACGCGAAGTGGAGGATGCGTACCTGGGCGTGGATCGCGGAACGCCAAGGAGAAAGCGGAGACGTTTCGGCACGGAATTCGCAGAGCGGAACGGGAACAGAGATGAATGATAATGGGTTGCTGACCGTTGAAAGTCTGAATGTCGATTATGGAGATTTTCGGGCTATTCACGATGTTTCCATGTGTTTTCCCAAAGGGGCAATAATCTCTGTCATCGGATCCAACGGGGCCGGAAAGTCCACGTTGCTGAACGCCATAATGGGCGTCAACAAGGCGCGAAGCGGGCGAGTGTTCTTCGAAGGCGACGACATAACGGGTCTGCGCACCAGCAGTATCGTAGCAAAGGGTATTTCCATGTCGCCCGAGGGCAGCAGCGTTTTCGAGAATATGAGCGTGTATGAAAACTTGGTGTTGGGTGCTTTTTTACCCGGCCCGCGCAAGAAAAGGGATATCCTGCTTGAGCGCGCCTACGAATTGTTTCCCCCGCTCAAAGAAAAAGCGAAACAACAGGCCACATTTCTTTCCGGCGGTCAGCGGCAGATGCTTGCTATAGCGCGGGCGCTCATGTCCGAGCCCAAGCTGCTGATATGCGACGAGATATCCTTGGGGCTCGCGCCCGTCGTGGTGAGCGACATCTACAGCCGCATTACAGACGTCAACGAGACCGGCGTCACCGTCGTGCTTGTGGAGCAGGAGGTTAAACGCAGTCTCGATTATTCGGATTACAGCTATGTCCTTGTCAAAGGACGCGTGGTCATGGGCGGGCTGTCGGACGAACTGGACGAAAAAGAAGTTAAGGATGCTTATTTCGGAATTAACCAATACGCGTAAATGAACAGGGAAAAAGACGGATGGAGCTGTTTGTTCAATCGTTAGTGTCCGGTTTGTTGTTGGGTGGGCTGTATGCGGCCGTCGGCGTGGGGCTTTCGTTGGTGTTCGGCATCATGGGTCTCACCAACATCGCCCATGGCTGCCTTATGATTCTTTCGTCCTTTTTCATAATGGTTTTCGCGCGTCACATGTCCGGCAGCGTCGTCGCCGCTTTCATTCTGACGGTTTTGGTAATGTGCGTGATCGGCGCGCTGCTGCAAGGCGTTCTCATCAATCGCGTCCTCGCCAAGGGGCCTGAGCCGGCTTTGCTTGTCACATTCGGCGTAGCCATCGTCATATGGAACGTCCTGCAGCTCATATTCGGCGCCGACTTCAAGTCGATCCCGAGCCCGATGGCGAGCGTTAACGCGGTCAACACGAGATGGGTGGTAATCTCCGGCGAGTACCTGTTCAATTTCGCCGTTTCCGCAGCGCTGATCTTGGTTTTGCACCTCGTCATACAAAAGACGCTGTTCGGACGCGCAATTCGCGCCGCCGCGAGCAACGTGGTCGCGGCCGAACTTATGGGCATAAACACGGGCCGCACGTACATATATATCATGTGCTTGGCGCTGGCCACCGGCAGCGTGGGCGGCTTGCTTGTGGGGCAGACTTTCGGGTTCTACTCTTACTCGGGCATGTCTTACCTGATCATAGCTTTCGGCGTCGTAGTCATCGGCGGTATGGGCAGTATCATAGGCACGCTTCTCGGCGGCGTCATCTTGGGTGTGGCGCAGCTCTTGGGCGCGTATTTCTTCGGCTCCGGAGTCCAGATACTGGTGGGGTACCTGACGTTGCTGACGCTTCTGACGCTGAGACCCAGAGGGCTTCTTGGAAACATGACGCGGGAATAGGAGGGATGCCATGACTGCCAAACGCGCGCTGCACTCGCTCGTTCCGAACGGCAAATCGCTCGGTGTTAAGACGTTTGCGGTTTTGGTCGCCGCCGTCGCGTCGGCCCTGCTGCCGCTCTACGGATCCGATTACGCCGTCAGCATCGGTTTACTCATATTCTCGTATATCTCTCTCGGCCAGATGTGGAACCTGTTGGCGGGCTATTCGGGACTTGTGTCCTTGGGGCAGCAGGCCTTTATCGGCATAGGCGCCTACACGCTCGCCAAGGTGACGACCGTGTACGGCCAGAGCATAGCCCTGAGTTTTTTCGTGACGGCGGTCTGTGCGGCGGCGTTTGCCTTTGTCATATCGTTCCCCATTTTTAAGCTGAGCGGCGTGTATTTCACTATTGGCACGTGGATCGTGTCGGAGTCGGCGCTTGTCTTCTTTCGCAACTGGAAATTCGTTAATTTTGACGCCGGATACAATATCGTCGCCGCCTACAAGATACCCATGGGCGCGCTGTATCTCGGCTCGTTTGTGATCGGCGTCGTCTCCGTCGCCTTGGTATTTCTCATATTGCGCTCCAAGATAGGTTTGGCGCTGATGGCCATGAGGGACAACCCGGGCGCCGCAGAGGCGAGGGGAGTGTACCTGTACCGCACAAAGCTTGTCTGCTTCCTGATCTCGTCGGTGTACATCGCGGTCACGGGCGTCGTCTTATACCTGAACATAGCCTATGTAAAGCCCGGCGCCACATTTGGCATCGACTGGGCCGTGTCCATGGTTTTTATCGTGGTCATCGGCGGTATAGGAACCATAGAAGGGCCGATACTCGGCGCCGTAATTTATGTAATCTTAAGACAATATTTATATAATTTTCCGGGAATCAGCATGATCTTGCTCGGCGCCGTCGCGGTAACGGTCATCTTGCTCGCCCCCAAGGGCATAATGGGCGCATTGCACGGCAGGTTTGGGTTTGAACTCTTTTCTGTCAGAAGAACGGCCGCCTTTGACGGCCCGGATCGAGAGGAGGGAGCGAGAATAAGCGTAAAACAGAGACGGTGATTTAAGAAAAAGGAGGAAGAAATGAAGAAGTTGAAAAAGAGAAAGTTGATAGCGGCGCTTCTGTGCGTATTGTTCGCGATCATGTTGGCGGCGTGCGGCGGCGGAAGCAACGGCGGGGACGGCGGCTCGGACGGGAACGCCGACGCCGCTGCGGACAGGGAGGAAATACTGGTCGGTTTCGCGGCGCCGCTGACAGGGCCTTTGGCGATCTTCATGGCGCCCACGCCTTGGGTTGAGACGCTGTGTCTCGACTACATCAACAATGAGCTCGGTGGGATCGAGATCGACGGCAAGAAACTGCCTGTACGCGTTATATACGCGGATACGGAGAGTGACTCGAACAAGGCCGTGGAAGCGGCCACCAAGCTCGTGACTGAGAACAAGGTGGACATATTGGTGGGCGCTTGGACGCCTGTCGGCACCAACACGGTTTCGGCTGTGGGTGAACGTTACTCAGTTCCCACTTTTTCTTTCGGCGCGCCGGAGGAGTCTTGGCTGGAGGGCGGCCCTTATGAATGGTCTATGGGCATGCAGTTTAATTATGACAAACTCTGCACAGACGTCGTCAACATGTGGGACAAGCTGGACACCAACAAGAAGGTAGGTTTTGTGTTCGATACCGACGTTGACGGTACCGTCGGCCGGGAAACGTACACGAGACTGCTTGAAGGCACAGACTACGAGATATTCGATCCCGGCGCCTACACCATAGGCAACAACGACTTCACGAGTATGATCAGCAAACTCAAAGACGCCGGCTGCGATATCGTCTGCGCGGACATGATCACTCCGGATTTCACGATTTTCTGGAAGCAGTGCTATCAGTACGGCTATGTTCCCAAGGTCTGCACCATCAACAAAGGCATGCATTACGAGGATCTTGTGGAGAATCTGGGCGGCGGAACCGGCAACGGACTCACATTCTCGGCCCTGTGGGATAAAAATTATCCGTTCTCATCCTCGCTGCTCGGCATGACCTGCATGGAAATAGCTGACAAGTGGGAGGCGGAGAACGAGGGCTTCTATCCTTATTCCATCGGCTACGACGTGGCCATGTACGACATATTCCACGACGCTCTGAGCCGAGCCGGAACCCTTGACAAGGAAGCCGTGCGTCAGGCCATTTTAGACACGAACATCGACACCGTCTTCGGCAACCTCAGCTTCAACGGGAACCGGTGCATGCAGGTGCCGGCCATAGGAACCCAGTGGGTACCCGGCGACAAATTCGAATTTGACAAAGTCGTGGTCGCCTCCGACACGTTCCCGGCCATACCCGCTCACGAGCCCTTCATCATACCCGGAACCACTCAGAATTGAGAAACCGGTTCGGCAACCGGCAATTGGCCAAAAGCATGAAAATCGCCCCTGCAAGGGGCGATTTTCGTTGGCGGACAAATGACACGGACAACTTCTAATATTTACCGTATGTTTTTATGGTGTCGTACAGTGCTTCCATATTTTCCCTCTTGCAGTCGTAGATGCCGCCGTCGAAGTCGAATATGAAGCCGCCGCCCGGCGCGCAGATATCCATAAGTTCCTTTGCCTTGTCGATAACCTCCTGCTTCGTACCTTCGCACAGGAGTCTCTCCGGGTAGAATCCGGATATGCAGGCGACGTCTCCAAGCTCCCGCTTGGCTGCGATAGGATCAACGTCCTCGAAATGCACCACGGTCTTGCCCTTGGGCAGTTCCTTAAGGTATTTGAGCCTGGAGCTGTATTTGGCCTCCGTGTATACGTACGGTATAGCCCCGACCTCGACCCAAGCTTCGACGAAACGCAGCAGGTACGGCCAGTAGAAGCGCGCGTAGTGCTCGTCGCTCAGGAATGTGTCCATGCCCTTGTGCATGGGCATGAAGGCCAAGCGCCCGGCAGGCGGCGGGTTTGCCTTTATCTTGGCCACCGTCCTGTCGCAGTAATCGCGCATGAAGGCCTCGACGCCTTCGGGATGCTCGTAGATGTCCATTGACGCCGAAAGCGTGCCGCGCAGGTAATCGCTGTAGAAGTCGAATGCGCAGAATGTCGGCGGCCCCGCCATTATGGGGAAGCCCATTTTCTCGACCTCTTCGGCGAGGGTGCCAAGCTCGGCAAAGTAGTTGCCCCACATGTCGTTAAGCTCGACGAGTTCGCGGATCATGTCTTGCACATCCTGCCGCGCGAAGGCCGCGCCGAGCGGCAGATATCCTGTCGCGAACGGTTGAAGGGCGCCGGTAAGGTCGAAGTGCCGCATGGGCTCAAGAAGCCCGAATATCCGAGGCAGGTACTTGGTGGCGGCGAATTCGCCGAGATTCTTTGTCAGTTCGTCAAACTCATCGTCGTTGAATGTCGCGTACTCTATGAATTGGTGCACGCTGTTCTTGTCGACGACATTTCCCGGCATGCCGGCCCAACGGACGCTCTTGAGCTTGGATTTTTCCAGCATGGGCCCCGTGCCCTCAAAACCGGTACCGCTCACATAGCCGCTGTCCGGCTCGTACCTTAGGAGGTATTTTTTGATCGCGTCCATAGCTTTTTTGTGGTCATACAGGACGTCGGCCATGGTGTAGCCCGCGTCAAGGTTGGCGAACACATTGGTGCCGGGGATGATGATCGGCACCCTGTCGGGCTCCTTGAGCGCGACTGCGTCTTGTATCCTCTTTAACCGTTCGTCGTACAACTGCTGAATGTTTTTCGTTTCTCCCATAATGGCATCCTCCTAAAGATTGCAACAAACTCTCCGAAAGCGCGTCTTCCGGCGGATTCCCGACATGGGCGATTCTGACGGAAGCGCCGACCGAAAAACCGGCTCGCCCGCATGGAATTCCCACGATTAAATAATACAATCCGGAGCACAAAAAGGGAAATTGAAAATTTTCGTTATATCATTCCGTTATAGAATAGTCTGAGGACAGGGGCAAGTTGAAAAAACGCAGCGTCTCATCCACGAACAGTTTGATTTCCTTTTTCGGAGCGTCTCTGTGCCAGCACATGACGATCCCGCTTTTCGTGCCTTCAAGCGGCTTGAAGCACAGATGCCTGTTCTCGTAGTCGCGATAGAACCTGTCGCAGATGAATATGTCGCTGACTGAGATCAAATTCAGCGGCAGCGCGTTCGCGTTTGAGGTGTAGCACGCGAAATCGGGCGTGAAGCCGTACGGCGCGCAGAGCAACTTCAGCATTTCCGTATAACTGGGCGTCTGCAGCGGCGATATGGCGATAAAATGGTATTCTTTGAGATCCGATATCTCAAGACGGTTCTTTTTGGCAAGCGGGTTTGTTTTCAGCATGCAAGCCTCAAGCGGGCATTCGCCGATCAGCACGCCGGCGAATCGGTTTTTTTCCAAGCAGATAGCGTCGTAGAGCACGGTGAATATCACGTCCAACTCGCCGTCGACCAACTTGTTCCTTATATCGAGGGCGTGACTGTTGTCTACACGCAGGCGTATGTTGGGATATTTTTGCTGGAAGGCTCCGACGCCGGGAAGAAGGAAGGCATCCGGGCGGTGCGAATCCAAACCGCCTATGGTCAGACTTTTGGAGAAGCCCATTTGTATGACGTGGGCTTTCTCCACGGTGGCCTCTATAAGACCTGTGACGCCGCTCCATTCCGCGTAGAGGTGCCGGCCGGCGGGCGTCAGCCGGATATTCTTCTTTTCTCTTATAAATAATTGCAGCCCCAGCATAGTCTCCATACCGGCGATATTCTTGCTGATGGTGGACTGCGTCAAATGGAGATGGTCTGCCGCTTTTGTGAAAGAATTGTATTCCGCCACCTTTAAAAAATACTGAATCTGCCCCAAGCTTATGTTTCTGACGTCGACATTATGCATAACGGCCCCTCCCAATAAACGCCGGGCGACAATAACTGTCCGTGCATAAAACAAGTTTGGGGAGCGCCCGCTGTACGAAAAGCGCGCGTCCTCTTGGCGTCTACATTATAAACCCGCAACAAAAGGAAAAGCAAGAACCTTTTGCTGCTACGCTTCCGATACTGCTCAAAGGTAGACCATTTACAAAGATATTAAGGTCGATTAAGCATCAGTACGGTCATTCCGGGTGGCGCGAAGCGACGGGGGCCTGTCCTGAACTTGTTTCAGGATCACGGAATCCAAAAACAGTAAGATGGATTCCGGAACAAGCCCGGAATGACATCCTTTTGGATTATAAAGGTGTAATACTTTATTTCGCAGCTAACCTCTGAACTGTAACGGCATTTCACTTACGGATCAAACCCTTGGGCGATTCTCCTTGCTCATCCCCCTAAAATGTGATACTATGTTGAAAGAAAAATATTTGGCTGTGCGCGTTTAATCGCGCATATCCTCCGGATAAGGAATACTCGGATTTATGACAAAAGCCGAATTGACGGCCTTATTGTTCAAGATAGCGGATAAGACAAGGCCCGCGCTTGTGCGTTTAATTCCGCGCAGCGTTTTGCGCAAAATCAAGCAAGGCATGGCGAACGATATCCTTTTGGAAGCGCGACCCGTTCCGTTTGAACGTGCCGCGCGACCGGACGGAATCAATCTGATCGGGCCGATCTGCAGTACGGTCGGGCTGGGGCAAAGTTGCCGTCTCATAGCTTCGGCAGTGGAAGCGACTGATTTACCGCTTGAGATTCTGGAATTCGATTCCGATAAAATGGGTCAACACCGGAAAGACTTCACATGGCGCGAAAAGACCGGGGATATCGCGCCTTATAACATCAATCTGATACATTTGAATCCGCTTGTGTTTACCGAGGCGTACTTTAAGCTTGGCCCCGAGCTATGGAATGGACGCTATAACATCGCCTTTTGGCTTTGGGAACTCGAAGAGTTTCCGGAGGAGTGGCGACTTGTGCTGAACTTGGTGGATGAGATATGGATGCCGTCCGATTTCGCAGGGATAAGCGTGCGTAAGATAACGGACAAGCCTGTGCGTACGATGCCGTATCCGATTTATGCGCCGACGGACGCAAGTTGTGATCGCGCGTTTTTCGGTCTGCCGCAGGACAAGTTCTTGTTCCTATGCGCTTATGACAGTTGGTCGATTAATGAACGAAAAAATCCCTTAGGGATTATTCGCGCATACAAAAAAGCTTTTCCTATCGAGTTGGGTGATTGCAGCTTGGTTTTGAAGATCAATCATGCGGAGCCGGATGAATTGTGGCAACTGCGCGAAACACTCGGCGCTTATAAAAATATTTATTTTATCTGTGACACCTTGACCAAGATCGAAATGAATTCCTTGATCGGGTGCGCTGATGTGTATGTTTCACTGCATAGGGCGGAGGGCTTCGGGCTGATTTGCGCCGAGGCCATGCTTCTCGGCAAGCCCGTCGTCGCTACGAATTGGTCGGCAAATACAGAGTTTATGAACGAGGATGTCGCCTGCCCGGTGGATTGCGAGCTTGTAATTTCGGATCGGAACAACGGCCCGTATAAAAAAGGCGCCCGCTGGGCGGCGCCGGATGAAGATCAAGCGGCGGCGTATATGCGCCGCCTGTATGAAGACGAATCATATCGCGACGCGATATCGAAACGCGCGCGCGCGCATATCTCCGAAACGCTCAGCCTTGAGCGCGCCGCGCGCCGCGTACGCGGCAGGATTGATGAGATTTACAGCGAATACGAATCGAAAGCAAGTATTTGAGGAGGGTATATTTTGAAGAAAGCGTTGATCACCGGCGTTACAGGGCAGGACGGATCATATCTGGCGGAGCTTTTGCTCGAAAAGGGTTACGAAGTCTACGGCGTTATGCGTCGCAAGAGCGTGGTTAATTACGGCAATACAGCGCATATCAAGGACGATATACGATTTATATACGCCGATATGACGGATGTGACCTCACTGATCGCCGCCATGCGCCAATCCGAAGCGGACGAGGTCTACAACTTGGCGGCGCAGTCCTTCGTCGCCACGAGTTGGGAGCAGCCCATAGCCACAACGGATATCGACGCTTTGGGCGTGACCAATATGCTCGAAGCTATTCGCATTATAAAACCCGCATGTCGTTTCTATCAGGCATCCACATCCGAGATGTTCGGTCTCGTGCAGGAAATGCCACAGACAGAGAGTACGCCTTTTTATCCGCGCAGCCCATACGGCGTGGCCAAGCTGTACGGGCATTGGATTACGAAGAACTATCGTGAAAGCTACGGACTGCACGCCGGTTCAGGGATACTGTTCAACCACGAGAGCGAAAGACGAGGCAAGGAGTTTGTCACGCGCAAAATCACCGCCGCTGCGGCGCAGATCAAACTCGGCGCGCAGCAATATGTTGAACTCGGCAATCTTGACGCCAAGCGCGACTGGGGGCATTCTGCGGATTATGTACGGGCGATGTGGCTGATGTTACAGCAAAAGGAGCCCGACGACTACGTGATCGCGACGAATGAAACCCGTACCATACGCGAGTTCGCGGAACGGGCCTTCGCATGCGCGGGCTTTGATATCCGCTGGCAAGGCGAGGGTGTGAATGAGACCGGCGTCGACGCGCGAACGGGTCATACGCTGATCAAGGTCAATACGCGCTTCTTCCGGCCCGCGGAAGTGGAAATTCTGCTCGGAAACCCTGCCAAGGCGGAAACCGTATTGGGATGGAAAAGGGAAATATCGTTCTCCGAGCTTGTGGAGCGCATGGTGAAGCATGATATAGCGCTCGCGGAACGAGAATTGAAAGCGGCGCGGCAATCATGAACGGCGAGAAAGCTCTGATAATCGGCGCGGCGGGCTTTGTGGGCCGATATCTTATCTCCCGGCTCAAAGCCGACGGCTTTACGGTCGCCGCCACCAAATTGGCAAACGAGTCCGCAGTCCGAATTTCCGAAGAATGTATACCTGTATTTGATTTGGATATATCAGACGCGTGGGCGGTGCGAACGCTGTTAAACGAGATCAAACCGACTTGCGTTTTTCACTTGGCGGCGCAAAGCTCCGTGGCGCTTTCGTGGAAAGAACCGGCCCTGACCGTCGATATCAATGTCAAGGGCGCCGTCAATGTGCTTGAGGCCGTGCGCGCCATGACCAAACCCGCGCGTGTACTTCTTATAGGCTCAAGCGAAGAATACGGAGCCGTGAGTCCCGCGCAGCTGCCCGTAAACGAAGAAACGCCGCTCCGCCCCGGCAATATATACGCCGCCACGAAAGCCGCGCAGGATATGATTGGCGCAATATACGCGGAAGCTTACGGCATGGACGTATTGATGGTGCGCGCGTTCAACCATATCGGCCCCGGGCAGTCTCCCGCGTTTGCGGTCGGTGATTTTTGTCTGCAGACAGTGCGGATCGAAGAGGGTCTGCAAGAACCTGTCATACGCGTCGGCAACCTTTCGGCGGAGAGGGATTTCACAGACGTTCGCGACGTTGTGCGAGCGTACAGCCTGTTGGCGCAAAGAGGGAAGGGCGGCTTGGCATATAATGTCGGCAGCGGACGGGCTTTGAGCATACAGAGCATTTTGGATATGATCCTGCGCGCGTCAAAGGCCGATATACGCGTTGAACGTGATGAAGCCCGATTCCGTCCCGTGGATGTGCCGTTGGTGGAAGCGGATATCACGCGTCTTTCGCAAGCCACGGGTTGGCGCCCCGAGATATCCGTTGAGGATACGATTGCCGACACATTGGCTTGGCAACGCGCACAAACCAACAAAGCAAAAGGGATTAAATGAAAACACTGAAAGAAATATTCGCGTACCGCGAGATGATATTCAGCTTGGTGCGAAAGGATCTGAGAGGCCGGTATCTGGGTTCTGTTCTGGGATTTTTGTGGACATTTATAAATCCGCTGCTGCAGCTTATCGTATACAGCGTTGTTTTTTCGATAATAATGCGTGCGGGCATAGAAAAATACTACCTGTTTTTATTCGTGGCGCTCATCCCTTGGATATTTTTCGGTTCCTGCCTTACGGGCGGCGCGGGCGCGATACTCGGTGAACCCGCGCTGATCACGAAGATATACTTCCCACGAGAAGTATTACCCATCGCCTTTGTCACGAGTTGCTTCGTGAATATGCTGCTTTGCTTTGTGGTCGTCTTTGCCGTTGTGCTTATTTCGGGCGTCGCGGTTAATCCCCTGTTGTGGCTGTACCTGCCGCCTATCATGATCGTGGAGTATATCATGGGTCTCGGCGTGGCAATGGCCGCGTCAGCAATCACGGTATATTTTCGCGATCTGCAGCATATCCTCGGCATATTACAGATGGCGTGGATGTTTCTGACGCCTGTCATGTACGGAACCGATACCGTTCCCGAGGAAGTTCTCCCGATATTCTATATGAATCCTATGACATCGGTGATCACAGCCTATCGGGATGTGCTGTATTACGCGAAGGCGCCCGAAATAGAAACATTTCTGCAAGCCGTGATTTTCGGCGCGGTCATACTTGTCGTCGGTTTCTTTCTCTTCGGCAGACTGAAACGCGGCTTCGCGGAGGAACTGTGATAAAATAATTAATCGGTTGGTTTTCGCTCTAAAACCGCTACATGTTGCTATCGTAATTTTTGAAAGCACAAATAAGGAAAAATAATTCATTGATTAGTTAAATTGTATTTGTAAACCGCCGATAAAAGTGATAGATTATAGACATGAAAGAGGTGATAGACTATGATCAGACGTAATATGAAAGCTGTTCACGATGATGATTTGATAGCATTATTGAAATCATTACAGTGCTTTGACGTCATAGAGACAAAAAGGGCGCAATGCCACTTTTGCGGAAAAACAATTACTCTTAATAATATTGAGGCGGTCTTTCCGAAAGATTCGGAAGTTTGTTTTTGCTGTGGGCATATTCACTGTTACGAAGAACTTATAAAGCTGAAAAATGCATGAACGAAGCAAACATCTTTGAATTAATTGGATCCGTGGTCAAACCGGGCGGATGGGTAGTTTTGGCGTTTGTGGTTTTTGCCATTTTGAAATACACGGAAAACGTTTTTCTGATTGCATCCAAGTTTCAAAAGTTGTTTGTATGGGCCGGATCGAATGTTCGAAAGAAAACCATAGCAAACGATATACGGGGCCGCGTTCTAAAGGCTTCCAAACGGCTGACAAAAGAAAAATCCGGTCTTTTGCCGTATGATCTTAAAATTGTATGGGTAAAGGATGAAGACAGACAAACTTTTTTGGATAATAATGAAATCATTGTCAGGATGCGAAATAGTGCCGATCCGACAGTCAATTATATCCATGCAATCACAGAATATGTAAAAAGCGGTTTAATTCCGGGATCAAAAAAATACTTGGATGAAAATTTGCTGTTGGCAACGAATTTGTCAGTAATAAGGAAACTCCTGTTGTTCGGTGGAACAACCGCTGTGAATTATTTTGACGAAAATGTTTATAATAAGGAAGTAAGCAGGGATGTGCGTTCTATAATGGGCATGTTGCGGTCAATTGATGACAACGGCATGTTCATACAAGTACTGCTTAACGAGTTTGAGAAGTTGGCGGTAAAGCTTAACGATGTATTGCCGTGCCAAGAAATCAGCAAAGAAGCATTCGAATTTACGCGTTTTCTTTTTAATATTGCTTCACGTAAAAAAGGCGACAAGACCAAATTACGCTTCGTTGGAAACCTGATCAAAGTAAATATTTGTTTAGCTGTTGGGGAAGGTTACTATAGTTGGAACGATGGCAACGCGAAATACCGTGAAGACATAGACAACTCGTACAGATACGGCATTGATACAGTATATATCTATGGGATGGGAAGCAAAACCGATGCAGCCAGAGAAATTGCAGATTATGTAAAAGAACACAGCGATTTTGTTTTTGATTATACAATTTATCCACATATGCATATCTCCGGACTGCGCAAGATCAATGCTGTGTGTGTTGAGTTGTTGATTACAAGTTCCGAGAATAGTGTTTCGAAAAAGTTAGGATAATGCGTTATCATGAACATTTGCAAGGTTAGTTGCAGCTCGTGTCCATGAAATTAATACCAAGGAGATGATAGTATTGAATAATGCGTTAAAATACGAATATTTTGTCAGACGGGCGTTTGGTGATGTAAATCAAACATCAATGGTTGAAAGAGGTGGAGATCCTGCTTCGATAGCGGAAGCAGATTATTTCAATTCGTGTATCAATGATTCTTTAAATAGGATCAAAATTGGAACTGGTTATGCCATTGCAATATTTAACCATCGTTATACCGAAACTAAAGCCCTGGTTGACCCTGATGATTACAATAAAATGGAGGAATTTTTAGAGAAAATCTTACTATCTGCTTCTGCAAGTGATGTAATTGATGTAATTGAAGCATATATTCAATTTGAATCCCATATCCACGATTTACCAAATCGATTATGATGTACGAGCACCGGTATACCCGTTGATGAACTCAAGCGACATATGGAAAGAAGCTTTTCTCAATGATTTTGTCACTCCGTCTCCGAACCCGCCAAAGCCATAAGATACTTCCCGTAGTCGGTCATGCGGAGTTCTTCTCCGAGTATTCGCAGCCTATCCCTTGATATGAACTTCCTGCGCCACGCGATCTCTTCTATGCAGGAGATATAGAAGCCCTGCATCTCCTGTATAGTTTGGACAAACTCCGACGCCTTCAGCATACCGTTCGGAGAACCCGTATCGAGCCAAGCCATACCGCGTCCGAGCAGCGTGACCGAAAGTTTCCTAAGCTTCAGATACCGGTCGTTCACGGCTGTTATTTCAAGCTCGCCGCGCGCGGACGGGGTTATGTCCTTTGCTATTTCCACGACCTCGTTGTCGTAGAAATAAAGACCCGGAACGGCGTTGACACGCGGAACAATAAGAACCTTTGCGAACAACCCGACAAGGAATTCGTAATTGTTGAAAACAACAAAGACGGAAAAGTCGGTCTGCATGTTTCGGCGCGGTCAAATTCCCGGCAGAATACAAAATCTTATTGAACCCACACCATTTTTGGCGTATTATTATGGTAAGAAAACATTTCGGCATGTTGCTTGAAGCGGCCATAGAAGAAGCGAAGCGTGAACACGAAAGGCGGTGGTTGCAATGCGCGAAATGCCGATAGGCATACAGGATTTTGAAAAACTGCGCACCGGAGATTATGCATATGTTGACAAGACAGAATACGTATATAATTTGGCGCGCACGGGTACGCCGTTCTTTCTCGGTAGGCCGAGACGGTTCGGCAAAAGTCTGCTCGTTTCCACGCTGAGGGCATACTTCGAGGGCAAAAAAGAGCTTTTTGAAGGGCTTGCGATGGAGAAGCTCGAAAAGGATTGGATATCCTATCCTGTGTTTCATATTGATCTTAATGTGATGGCATACAGGAATGTCGATGATCTGGAAGCGGGATTGGACGCAAATCTGCGACAATTTGAAAAGACATGGAATCCGGACGGACAACCGACGAGATCGGCGTCGGCAGTGCGTTTTTATGATCTTATTCAAACGGCCTGTGAAAAGTCCGGGCAAAAGGTCGTTGTGCTTATTGACGAATACGACAGACCGCTGACGCAGACAATGGAGCGAGGCAAAGAGAACGACGATATCAGGAGTGCGCTCAAGGGATTTTACGGTGTGCTCAAAAGCTCCGACCGATGGTTGCGCTTTGTGCTGCTGACGGGCGTGACAAAGTTTTCAAAAGTCACGGTAAACTCCAACCGGCCAGAGGCCGGGGAGTTCTCGAGTGGCGCCTTCCAACCGTTTGCACATGACGCAAACGGGGATAGGCGCGCAAGTGTATTCAGCGATCTGAACATGCTGCGCGATATCAGCATGGAAAACGCCTACAGCGGTATTTGCGGCATATCCGCAAAGGAATTAGAAGACAATTTCGGGGCGGAACTTGAGGCATTGGGCGCCTGCAACGGCATGACATACGACGAAACCGTAGCCGAAATGAAGAGACAATACGACGGGTATCGGTTCTCAAAACAGGGAGAAGGGATATTTAATCCGTTCAGTGTATTGAATACTTTGGCGAAAAAGGAATTCGCGTATTATTGGTTCAAAACGGGTACGCCGACCTTCTTAGTGGAACAAATCAGACAAGGCAGTTTTGATCCTTTGCGTTTTGCGGAACCGGAGGGTGTGAGAATACCCGCCGAAGCCATAGACGACTATCGCGTCGGCAACGACAATCCCATCCCCTTACTGTACCAAAGCGGTTATCTGACGATAGCCGGATACAAGAACAACCGATATATCCTCGATTTTCCTAATGAAGAGGTGCGATACGGCTTTCTGAATGAGTTATTGCCGGTTTACACGTACAGACTGCGGGGACATGAAGAATTCTTTGCGGATTATTTTATCGACGACCTGCGCGCCGGCAGCGTGGACGGTTTTATGACGCGTATGCGTTCTTTCTTCGCAAATATTCCGTATGAATTGAATGACCAAACGGAACGGCATTATCAGCTCGTGTTTACACTGCTCGGTCAGTACGCGCGAGCAGAGGTGCACAGCGCGAGGGGCAGGACGGACGCTGCGGTTGAAACACCCGAGGCCGTATACGTATTCGAGTTCAAGCTGAATGGCACGGCGGAGGAGGCGTTGAAGCAGATCGACGAGAAAGAATATGCGCTCCCTTACGAAGCCGGGAATCGCAAGGTCATAAAGATCGGCGCGGAGTTCGATAAAGATACGCGGAATATATCACGTTGGCTCGTCGCACTTGACGGGTGAATATGAGACAGTTTTCTTTAATCTGTAAATCGCCGCATCACTCCGTCTCCGAATCCGCCAGCGCCATCAGATACTTCCCGTAATCGGTCATGCGAAGCTCTTCTCCGAGTATTCGCAGCCTATCCCTTGATATGAACTTCCTGCGCCACGCGATCTCTTCTATGCAGGAGATATAGAAGCCCTGCATCTCCTGTATAGTCTGGACAAACTCCGACGCCTTCAGCATACCGCTCGGGGAACCCGTATCGAGCCAAGCCATGCCGCGTCCGAGCAGCGTGACCGAGAGTTTTCTCCGTTTCAGATATCGGTCGTTCACGGCCGTTATTTCAAGCTCGCCGCGCGCGGACGGGGTTATGTCCTTTGCTATTTCCACGACATCGTTATCGTAGAAATAAAGACCCGGAACGGCGTAATTCGATTTGGGCTTTGCGGGCTTTTCCTCTATGGACAAGACCCTGTTGTCCGAAGAAAACTCGACGACGCCGAACTCGCGCGGATTCGCTACGGGATATCCGAATATCGCGGCGCCGCCGCTTTTGATTTGAAGCTGCGCTTTTTCAAGCAATTCGCTGAAATACTGACCGTAGAAAACATTGTCGCCGAGGACGAGACAGACATTGTCGTTTCCGATAAACTCTTCTCCGAGCAGAAATGCCTCGGCGAGACCTCGGGGAGAATTCTGCACCTTGTAACGAATATCCGTTCCGATCCGCGAACCGTCGCCGAGCAGTCTTTCGTAAACGGGCGTATCCTCCGGCGTGGAGATCACCAGTATCTCACGGATATTCGCAAGAAGCAGTACGGAAAGCGGATAGTATATCAGCGGCTTGTCGTATATGGGAAGCAGCTGTTTTGATACCGCTATCGTTGACGGATAAAGTCTCGTTCCCTTACCGCCCGCCAGTATGATGCCTTTCATGTTACTCGCTCCTTTGCCCGTTGTTTTTGAATATGTAAAACTTGCTGACCAAGTAATTGATCACGATGATAACGGCATTGACAATACATTTTGCGACGAGCCCGGCACAACCGAGAGACAGCAACAGCCACATGCCGCCGTCGTCTATCAGTATCGTGCCTATGCGCATTCCGAAGAACCGGACAAGCGTCAGCCAAGAGGGCCTTTGCTTAAACACAAGCATACAGTTTGTGAAGTATGCGAACAGCACGGCGAGAAAGAACGCTATTGTGTTCGCGATCATATCGTGTACGATAAGCGCAAATCCAAGGTACAGCGCGGTATTCACCGCGACCGTCAGTGCTCCGCATATGATGTACGCTATCGTTTCTCGGTGCTTCTTCAACATTGCGTCTATACGGTCAATCATGACCGTGCAGGATGTATTCCTTAATGTCCTCAAAGTATTCAAGCGCGTGCTCTATGCAGACGTCCATGTTGTAATACTTGAATTCCGCGTTCCGGCCCACCCCGTATACCTTCACGCCGGTCGTCAAAAGCCGTTTCGCGAGAGCGCCGCCGATAAAGCCCGTAGCGCCCGTAATAACAACCTTCTTCATCAGCCGTTTTCCTTCACGGAAAATTTCACGTGCGCTTGTAACCCGCAATTTTGATTTACGAGTTTTGTAGATTTTATGAGCAATTACACGATAAAACACGCAATATTAAATTCGTCGTTTTGTATTGCGCAACCCCAAATTGCGAGTGTCTCCTTTCGATTTTTCTGATATTTGTGCAATTACTCATATACTGCGTCCAATCTTGTCCAAATATTTATGTTGACATGTTTCGTTTTTTAGTTTACAATGGCTTGTGTGGACTATTCTGTCCAAGAATGGGAGTGTAGATATTGTGAAATCAGCCTTAATTATTAAATTGATTGAAGCGCACTGTTCAAGCAGTGAAGAGACTTTCAAAAAAGCAGTACAGGATTTAGCGACCGATGAGGAGCGGAAAGGAAATGTCGGTTTATCATCTTCTCTTGTAAATGCTTATGCGACGGAAAAAAAGACGACTGCGTCAGTTACGTCAAGCCCATTGTCGGAGATATCTTTTTCCGCACAAGGCATTCTGCCGACGCCTAAAGATAAGGACAGCGCGCTGGAACTTCTTGAGCTTCTTCAACCAAAGGTAAGGTTGGATGATGTGGCTTTGCCGGAAAAAACAAAAGAAGCATTGCTCCAAATAATAGAAGAACAAAGAAAATCAAATGACTTGCTTTCAAAGGGAATTACGCCAACCAACCGTGTATTGTTTTGCGGGCCTCCCGGATGTGGCAAGACATTGACAGCTAACGCCATAGCGGGGGAAATTGATATTCCTGTCGCGTATGTCAGACTTGATGGATTGGTATCTTCCTATTTGGGCCAAACGGGGACAAACATAAGAAAAATCTTTGAGTTTGTAAAAAACAAACGCATGATGCTTTTCTTAGACGAATTTGATGCAATTGCCAAGAAAAGGGATGACGCGCATGAGCTTGGCGAACTCAAAAGAGTTGTCACCACACTGCTCCAAAACATGGATGCCATGCCCGGGAACGTATTTCTTGTGGCGGCGACAAACCATCATCATCTCCTCGATCCCGCTATTTGGAGAAGGTTTAATACATCCATATTACTTGAACTTCCAAACAGCAGCCAACGCGATGAAATTATTAATAGGTTTTTGGCCGCGACTCTGACAGAATACAAAGTAGATATAAAGACGCTCATTACCTTGACAGAAGGGATGAGCGGTTCGCAGGTTTGCAATTTTCTACAAACGCTGGCTAAATACTGCTTTATGCAGAACAAAAACCAAAGCATTACAAAAGAGGATGTCGCAAATGTTTGGATTAAGCAGTCTACACTCTTTATTAATGAAGATAGCGACGCTTATACCCGCGCTTTATACAAATTGAACAAGAGCGGAATATCAATGCGCGCGCTCGAAGAAATTACCGGAATATCGAGATCAACACTAAGCTATCGTTTTAACAAGGAGGAAAAATCTGATGAACAAGAATCAGAAAAGTCATCTTTGGATTCCTGATGAGGAAGTCCGGCGCATCGACAAAACCATAACAAGCAGATCAACCCCAAGAAATGTCCCCTTCGCCGAACATGGTTCAAAATTGAGTCAAAGCTTGCAAGTGATTAAACAAACATTGGATGCGGTCGCGCGCGACAACTCATTGGCGGATGCAGATATGCTCGTGTTTAGTATTGATCTTCCTGAAGGAGAAAAAATCCAAGATAAAAAGGATTTTTTCGATGCTAACGGTTTGCGTGTCAGAGCGGTAAAGAATATTCGTAGCGCCATAGTAACATCCACGAGCAGTCAGTTTCAATCCTTAAAGAGACGTGTGGAGGCCTATAGCAGAAACGGGGACGGCAGAAGTTATTTCGATTATGTCGAGGCTTTCAACTCCTTTATTGGCGCAGAAAAAGATTCGCGTGATTTGCGAAAGACAGTAAGTTCCGATAAACTTCCGACCACTCTGGATGTTCAGCTTATGTTGGTTCCGAACTTGGATGGTGCCGTATACAATGCGGCATTACCTAAGCTGCTCGAAAAAATCCATGAAACGCAGGGAAAGATGCAGGATACCCCGTATTACTTGTCGGACAGAACTCCTGTCGTCCGCGCCATTATTCCGTCTACCGCATTATCGCGTTATGAGAACGACTCTGCGATATACAGAATTGAGGAAACCCATTTTTTTAGCGCGGACGCCACTCAAGAACCGACGATTGATTTAAGCGTTTTATCATTAGACCCGAACATAAATATGGATGGACTTCCAATCGTCGCGGTTTTAGACTCCGGCGTCAATTTTCCGGCCACATTATCTTCTTTGATCATACATCAATGGATTGCCCCAAACTCAAAGGGCGGAGATGGAGAACATGGCACTAAAGTGGCTAGCAGAGCATCTTTCAAGTATATTACCCAACAGTTGCCGACCGGCATGATAACTCCGAGAGCCAGATTAATTGACTGCAATATCCTTGACGGAAGTGTTCCCGTTAATGTTTTCATCCAACGCGTTCAATTAGCAGTCAACGAATTCTCTGACATAACAAAAATCTATAATTTGTCCGCTAATGCCCGCTCGCCTATCGAAGGAGACGAGATGAGCATTGTCGGTTATGAACTTGATGCTTTACAGCTTCGAAAGGGTGTTCAATTCTTTGTTCCAACAGGCAATCATGAGTTATGGAAAACAGAATCCTGCTTAGAGGATATCCTTGATGATGACGATTCAAGAATAGCAAATCCCGCTGACTCGATGCTATCTGTAGCAGTGGGCTCCGTTGTCGGGATTGATCACAAAAACAGTTTATCTGCCAAGAATGAGATTGCACCTTATAGCCGGCGCGGTCCGGGATTCAAAGGTTTCTCAAAACCTGATTTAAGCGCATATGCGGGAACGATTACCATTGATTCAGGAACACCTTGTGTTCCGCACGACTCCTTTTCGCTCCTGTTGTCAAAAGAAGGGAAACTCGTTTCAGATGCCGGTACCAGCTTTTCAGCCCCGGTTGTCGCCGGTGATTTCGCTGAAATATCAAGAATAGTACCCGACAACAACATATTGCTAACAAAAGCATTGCTCTTTCACAATGCAGTACCCGTGTGGGATGAGGATAGTATGACAGAAGAAGAACTGGCTTTTGCGCATAATCTTTATGGGCGTGGAATCTCAAATGTTGATGAAAGCATGTTTTCCTCTCCGTCAAGAGTAACCTTTGTGCGAACAGGAACGCTAAACCGCACAACAAAAGAGAGGGTTTCAATTTATATGCCCTCGATATTGGCCGCTCAAGTTGGCCGTAATGTAGCAAAAGTATCTGTGACATGTCTGTCAATGCCGCCGGTCGACAGAACAAAAGGCACCGAATACCTTGGGGCATATATCCGTGCTTCATTGAAAAAAAGTTCCTCTCCCAATAGCAGCACAAAATTAATATCAGTTAATCAGGATTTTAAGGAAGGGAGGCAAAAGTGGGATGTTTGTCATCAATTCAGCAAGCTGTTTTCAAGATTTAACGCAGGCGATTGGCAAGTTTGGCTTGAATTGTTTTCCCGGTGGGATGATAAAAATGATGACGTCCCTTATGCCTTGGTCGTAACGATAGAAGATGTAAGCAGAACCCTAGATATCTATAGTGAAGTAGAAGCGCTAAATCGGTACAGGGGACTCGACCAGTACAGAGGACTTGACACTGTGCGTGCGAGGTTGGAGAATTAACAAAAGCTTGCTCAAAGGACGAGGAGATGCTACATCACCAATCGCGGCCGCAATGGACTTTTTCCGTTGCATCTCGGACATTGCGAGCCGGCTGTCCGCACCCCGATTGTACTTTGCCAAGACTTATGGCATTCTTCGCATTTCCACCAAAACTTGGCGCTACAAAACGGTTTTAACGTCCGCAGGTCATAGCCTTCATTACGGACGGTGTCCCATTCGCGCAACAGTTCCGGCGTAATCGTAGCCGCGTCGGTCTCACCGGGGATGGCCAACGTGCCATTGCACGACGGGCAAGTTCCTCCCATGTGACGCCAATCAAAAGTTGTCTGCCAACGGTCTCATTCGGCGCAACGCCACCAAGCCGGTTTCTGGCTGCCCGCGACGACACTTCTTGAATCGTTGTAGCAGGGGATTACGACGCTGATTTTTTTGTAAAGACCCCGTCCATTATTAAAAATACATTCCCATATCATCCGGCACAATCCTCCTGAGCGTGTAAACGTCAGAGTCCAATTCCGTCAAATGCTCGTGCAAATGTGACCAATCATCCCAAACAGCGGAAATCAGTTTTCCCGTCACCCCATTGCTTTCATCGGAAGCCAAATAAACGCAAAGTTCGGCGGCCTTGCTCAACGGCGTTCCGCCCGACTCTTTTTGCTTTAGCGCTTTTTCATAATAATCAGCCGTAACCTTGCCCTTGCCATTGATCAAGACATCCTCAAGTAACCGTGTATTCATGGCTCCGGGCGCAATCGCGTTTACGTCAATGTTAAATTCTCTTAACTCCATTGCGATTGTTTCGGTAAATCGCACCAATGCCGCTTTAGAAGCCGCATACGCGCTCATTCCCGGCATAGGTGAGGTGGCGCCGCCTCCGGATAAATTTATAATCTTTCCGAAAGAATTCTTTTTCAAATATGGAATTGCCGCTCTGCACATATTCAATGTGCCGAATAAATTTACGCGAACGGCTTCTATCCATCCCTGTAAGTCAAATTCGGAATCATCAATCGTATTTTTCGAACCGTGTATTCCCGCATTATTGATGAGTACATTTAACGATTGCGTTCGTGATATGGCGTACTCCACAAAAGCGTTAACTTCTTCTTGGTCTGAAACATCCGCGACAAAAACCGAGAGCGTTTCGTGATGCTGTTTATATGCAAGCAGTTCGTCATAGACTTTGTCAAGTGCGCTTTTATTTCTTGCGCAAATTGCAACCGATGCGCCTTCAATCAAGCAATATTTTGCAATTTCCTTGCCCAAACCCTGACTGCCGCCTGTAACGATAATATTCTTACCTGTAAGTTTCAATTCCATCCGACCTTTCGCTCATTATTTTATAATCTTATATCCCAAACTCTGAGCATCGTTATAAAACATCTTTACGGTTTCCAAGGACAATTCATCCAAATCCTTGCCCACCATATGTAATTTTTTAAGGATGTCATTGGTCACGG
>JAISBV010000121.1 GCA_031266025.1 Eubacteriales Family XIII. Incertae Sedis bacterium | reverse complement strand
TACGCTCTAAGGATCTGTCGGAAAATAACATATACATTTGACTTGCCCTTTTGTACCCCGGCCGTGTTGCCGGAACCCTTGAATACTACAAGTATTCGCGGAACCCGGCGCCTTGCCGGAACACAAAATTGCTGCGCCAACTGTACACTTTATTTTCCGACAGACCCTTAACGGCTTGCCGTGGGCGGCTTTTTTTGATTGCGCAGTTTTGTCCGCGCGCGTTTGTAAAGAAGCGCGGCGCGCTCTGTAGGATTTATTTTCATCATGGATTATACGGAAGTAAAAGTTCATCTCTCGCCGGCGGGCCTTGAGGTTTTGACCGCGCTGCTCACTGAGCACGGCGTCACAGGTCTTGTTATAGACGATCCGCGGGAGATCGCGGATTTGGCGGCGCGCAAAACCGGTCTTGACTGGGATTATTTCGACGAATCGCTGCTTGCGGCCGGCGCAGCCGCGGGAGATGAAATTACCGTCACGTTTTATACTGAGGTTGGCCCCGAGGGTACGCGGCGCCTTGAAGATATCAGGCTCGACATAATGAAGCTGAAGGCTATGGAGGCAGACGGCGGTTTCGGCGAGACGCAAATGCTCGGCCGGCTTTACACAGAATCATTTTTGCGTTCGGACGAGGAATGGAAGGACGAATGGAAGCGGTATTTCAAACCGTTTCGCCTGACGTCACGCCTTACTGTCAGGCCGAGCTGGGAAGCATACGCGCCTTTTGACGCGGATGAGCTTGTGATGGAATTGGATCCGGGCATGGCGTTCGGAACCGGCAAACACGAAACGACGGCGCTTTGCGCGCTTATGTTATCCGAATGCGTGCGGCCGGGATCGGCCGTACTCGATATTGGCTGCGGTTCCGGCATACTCTCCGTTGCGGCGGCGCTTATGGGAGCGGGCGATGTGCTCGGCGTGGATATAGACGAAACGGCCGTGAGCATCGCTCGGGAAAACGTCATGAAGAACGGCTGCGCGGACAGGGTGAATATCGTTAAGGGCGATCTGCTCGCAGGCCTTTCGTTCAAGGCGGACGTTGCGGTCGCGAATCTTACCGCTGAATTGATAGCGGAGCTTGCGCAAGTGTTGCGTCCATGCCTAAAATCAGGCGGGATTTTTATCGCGTCCGGCATACTGACGGAGCGGTGCGCTTTGGCGGAGGACGCCGTAAGGGCCGCCGGTTTTCGGATAGAAGAAAGTCTTGCGGATGGCGAGTGGCGCGCGTTTAAGGCGGCGCGCGCGTAACATGAGCAGATTTTTTGTTGACAGGAGCCAAATATCGGGCAATGAGATCAAGATCGTTTCACCGGGGGACGTAGTGCATTTGACGCGTGTGCTCAGAGCGGCGCGCGGCGACCGCGTCGAGGTTTCCGACAGCGCGGAATGGGAGTACGACGCGGAATTTTTGTGCGCCGAGGGCGGCGCGGCGGTTTTGCGCATTCTTGACAAACGGCGTTTCGCGAGGGAGCCCCGTCTCAGGGTCGCGCTGTTCCAAGGCCTGCCCAAGGCCGGCAAGATGGAAACCGTCATCCAAAAATGCGTCGAACTCGGCGTCGCTTCGATATTTCCCGTATTGTGCGCAAGGAGCGTCGTAACGCGCGACGCCGTTTCGGAGCATAAGCTCGCTCGATGGCAGAAGATATCGGACGAAGCCGCCAAGCAGTGCCGCCGCGGCGCGATACCGGCCGTACATCCCGTCCTCTCGTTTTCCGAAGCGGTTTCCGCAATGCGCGATTTTTCTCTCATGCTGTTTCCTTATGAGGATGAAACGGAACGCAGTCTGAAGTCCTGTCTGCGCGGACTTTCCGCTGTGCCGGACGACGCGGCGCTTATAATAGGGCCGGAGGGCGGTTTTTCACAGGAAGAGGCGGAAGCGCTTATAGGCGCGGGCGCGGCGCCGGTGAGTCTCGGAGGCGCGATACTGAGGACGGAAACGGCGGGCCCCGCCGCCGTCGCCATGATTATGTATGAATTTGAGCAAAAATAGCGGAAACAGACAAAAAGATATCCCGGCGCGCGGCAAAACCGTGTCGTTTCACACGCTCGGCTGCAAGGTCAATCAATACGAAACACAGGTTCTGCGCGAGCGTTTCGCCGCTCTGGGTTTTACGGACGTCGGCGAATCGGAGACGGCGGACGTCTGTGTTATAAATACGTGTACGGTCACGGGCCTTTCCGACCGCAAGTCGCGGCAGTTTATAAGGCGGGCGAGGAAGCTCAATCCGGACGGTATTGTGGCCGCAATCGGCTGCTACGCGCAGATGAATCCGCGCGAGGTCGGCGCCATGCCTGAGGTAGATATCGTTCTCGGCAGCGCTGAAAAAGGACGTTTGCCGGAATTGGTGGCGGCATATGAAAAGGATCGCAAAAAGCGTTCTGACATAAGACCGTTCAGCTCGTATTTCGATTCTTTATCTCTCGGGCCCGAAAAGACGCGCGCGTATATAAAGATACAGGACGGCTGCGACCGCCGCTGCGCGTATTGCGTGATCCCTCACGCGCGGGGGTCTTCACGCAGCAGACCGGCGGACGAGATAGAGTCGGAAGCCCTCGCGCTGATACGCGGCGGGTATAAAGAACTTGTTCTGACGGGTATTAATCCGGCGTTGTACGGCGCGGACTACTCCCAAGAAGGATGCGATCACGGCGTGCATACGATTGTGGAACGGCTGAACGCGCTCGGAGGCGATTTCAGGATCAGGCTCGGTTCCCTTGAGCCCACCGTGGTCGACGCGCGTTACGTAAAGCGCCTGTTCGCGTATGAAAAGCTCTGTCCGTCGCTGCACCTGTCCGTACAGAGCGGCAGTTCGCGTGTACTTTCGGCCATGCGCAGGGCTTATGACCGCGAGGATTATCTGGATATAATTCATACGCTCAGGCGGCATGATCCTTCTTATGGCGTCAGCACGGACATAATAGCGGGCTTTCCGGGAGAAACAGACGAGGATTTCGCGGACAGTCTCAGTCTGCTCGGTGAGGTGGATTTTTCGCGTGTGCATGTTTTCCGTTTTTCGAAGCGCGAAGCCACCCCCGCCGCGGCCATGCCCGGTCAAGTGTCGGCGGCTTTGAAGGCGGAGCGCGCCGAACAGCTTATAAGCGCGGGCGAGTATTCGGCCGCCGCTTTTTTGGAGCGTGAGCTCGGCACGGTCAAAACCGTGCTGCCGGAGCGCGTCGATTCCGAGTCGGGTTTGCTTGAAGGCTTGACGGAAAACGGAATCCGCGTTTATTTCGCGGGAGAGGAATCGCTGTGCGGCGACTTTGTGCGCGTCAGGACGTCGTCACCGATGAAGGACGGTCTGTTCGGATACGCGCTGTAGCGTTCGCGCCGACAAATCAAATAATTTCCACCAAAGAAAGAAAGGAGACGGCAATATGCCCGAATGTGTATTTTGCAAAATAGCGGCCGGAGACATCCCGGCAAATATCGTGTATGAGGATGAGCAAATCCTGTGTTTTCACGATCTCGAACCGCAGGCGCCCGTACACGTGCTGATTATCCCAAAAAAGCACATAGATTCGCTCGACGCCGCAGCGGACGACGACGCCGCGATGCTCGGCCTTTTGCTAACGAAAGTGAAGGAGGTCGCCGCGCTGCTCAGCCTTGAAAACGGATACCGTCTCGTGAATAACTGCGGAGAAGACGGTATGCAGACCGTTAAGCACCTGCATTTTCATCTTCTTGGCAAGCGCCGTCTGCTTTGGCCTCCGGGCTGATTGGATTTCAGCGTCAAGATTGACATGACGATAAGGATATGAAATGACGAATATAAAAGAAAGAACGGACACAAAGGAGAAAACGCCCCGAAACCGCATGGTCAAAAGCCCTAAGGCGCTGCTTGCCATAGCTAAGGCGGAAGCGCTCGGCGACGCGTGTTTCAGCTACATATTGACGCGCATAGCGCCCGGCGTTTCCGAGAAGGCTCTCGCGGCGGAGATAGAAAAATTCCTGACGGACAACGGCTCGGAAGGCCTTGCTTTTCCTACTATATGCGTATCGGGCGTTTCCACAAATGAACCGCACGGCGTTCCGAGCGACAAGACGGTCGAAACGGGCGATCTTGTGGTTCTTGATTTCGGGGCGCGCATAGACGGATACTGCGGCGATATGACGCGCACTGTGGCCGTAGGCAGGGCTTCGAGCGTACAAAAGAATGTATACGGTATCGTTCTGCGGGCGCAGGAGGCGTCTATAGCGGCTCTGCGCGACGGCGCGCGATGTGACTTCGTGGATCGCGCGGCGCGCGGTATTATCGAAGAATCGGGCTTCGGCGATTATTATGTACACGGTACGGGTCACGGCGTCGGGAAACATGTGCATGAAAATCCGCGTATTAACGCCAAGAATACGCACGTCCTTTTGGAGAATATGCCCGTGACCGTCGAGCCCGGCATCTACATCCCCGAAAAATTCGGGGTTCGTATTGAGGATTTGCTGATCGTCACGAAATTCGGTTCGGTGAATCTGACGAAGTCCGAGAAGAAGCTGATAGTGCTGTAATTGTTACAGTTTGCATCAATTTTGATACAGACCCATCCCAAGCAACATCACTTCCTACAATATTGAATTAAAAAAAGCGAAATGAACTGTAACATGAATGAAATGAGAAAAAACAGGCTAAAAATTGAATTTAACTTGCCATTTCACGCGCGATTATGTATAATACAAATGTTGCATACAACGCAAGGAACCGCCGGGAGGAGGTGGGGGGACGAATGGCACAGGTAATCATCAGAGAAAACGAGAGCTTGGAGAGCGCGCTGAAGCGTTTTAAGCGTTCTTGCGCCAGAGACGGCGTTATGTCGGAGCTGCGCAAGAGAGAGCATTACGAAAAACCGAGCGTTAAAAGAAAGAAAAAATCCGAAGCTGCGCGAAAGAAGGCCAAAAAGTACTGATTGCAGTGTCGCGGCGCGCCCGGTACGGCGATTCACGGCCGGCTATGGCTTGCGACCGACCGCAGAGAAGCTGAAGTGTACGTTTGCGCGGATGTTGGGGTGTTTCGGTTCTTCCGAGCGCTCCAATTTTTCTTTATTGCGGTTCGAGATTTACGGTGAACGGAAGAGAGATTTGGATAACCTTATTGCGGAAGAAATAAAGCTTAAGATTGACCGTGATCACATCACAAACGATCTCTTTGGAAATCTGGATGTGAATCTGCGTATTATTCGCGACAATTATGATGTAGATATAGTACAGCGCCAAGATGAAATCATACTCAAGGGCGGAGAAGCGCCCAAGGCTCGGGATGTTATAGCCGAGCTTGTCGACATACTCGAATCCGGGGAGAAGCTTGATCCTCAAACGGTAAATTACGTAATCAGTCTGCGGCAGAAGGGGCTTTCCTACCGTGAGAGCAACGTAAAAAGAGACGTCATCTGTTTTACACATAAAGGCAGACCCGTCAAGACCAAGACGATCGGGCAGGCGAATTACGCGCAGAGCATGCGCGAATACGAGGTTGTATTCGGCGTCGGGCCGGCGGGAACAGGCAAGACGTATCTCGCCGTGGCTATGGCTATAAACGCGTTCAAGAACAAAGAGGTTGACAAGATCATACTTGCGCGACCCGCGGTAGAGGCCGGCGAACGTCTCGGATTCCTCCCCGGGGATCTGCAGGAAAAGGTGGATCCCTACCTGCGGCCGCTTTACGATTCGCTCTATGAGATGCTCGGCAAGGACGCCGCCCTGCGTCTCAAGGAACGCGAGAGCATAGAGGTCGTACCTTTGGCTTATATGCGCGGCAGAACGTTAGACCGCTCTTTCGTCATATTGGACGAGGCGCAGAACACGACGCCGGAGCAGATGAAAATGTTTTTGACGCGGCTCGGCGTCGGCGCGAGGGCCGTCGTGACCGGCGACATAACTCAGATAGATCTTCCGCGCGGAAAGAAATCCGGTTTGAAGCACGCTATAGACGTACTCGAGCACATAGATGATATAAAATTTTGCTTTTTGAAAGATAATGACGTCGTGCGCCACGCATTAGTCCGCAAGATCATAAGTGCTTACGACGCCTATGAGCGCGACAATCCGTACGAGTGTGACGGGTCTTAGGATGTTATTGTTCAAAAATTCAATCAAAACTACTCAATCGAAACTACTCAACCGCCGCGTCAGTTTTACTCAGATCGGGTTCTGCCGGCGGTTTTGGCCCCCGGAACGTACTCGAAGCTACGTGAGGAGGCCAATAATCGACGGCAGGTTCCGAGATGGGTGAAAATCACACGGCGGTTGAGCAGTTACCACAGGAATAATATGAACATAGTATTCAGCGATGAAAGAATGCCCGGTGAAAGAGTCGTCGGCCTTATGACGAAGGCCGGCGGTCTTTGCGCGGCGCGAGAGGGACTTGATCCCGATAATATCGAAGTCAGCGTGACATTTGTGGACGCATCCGAGATACGCGAGCTGAATCGCCTGTACAGGGAGCTTGACGGCGTTACGGATGTGCTTTCCTTCCCTCAGTACGCTGCGCGGGGGGAAATTCCGGATAACGCCTACGTATCTATAGGAGATGTTGTGATATGCTCGGAGCAGGCGCTTCTTCAAGCTGACGAATTCGGGCATTCGCCTGAACGCGAGCTCGTCTACCTGTTCGTACACAGTGTATTTCATCTGCTTGGCTACGATCATGATTCCGATGGGGAGCGCTCGTCCATGCGCGAGCGGGAGGACGCCGTCATGGACGTCTTGGGTCTGAACCGATAGGGGGCCGGTATGAAATCGGGATTTATCGGCATAATAGGCAGACCGAATGTGGGTAAGTCCACGCTGCTGAACAGCATTACGGGTGAAAAGATCGCGATCACGACAGAAAAACCGCAAACAACGCGAAACCGCGTCAGAGGCGTGTATACTTCGCTTTCCGCGAATGACGACGACAGCGTACAGATGGTGTTTATAGACACGCCGGGCATTCATAAACCGCGCAACAAACTCGGAAGCTATATGACGGGCGTCGCCGTCAGCACGTTGCGCGAGGTGGACGCCGTACTGTTCGTAGTCGATTCCGCGCCTTCCTCTGCGGGCGGCGACGCGTATATCGCAAAGCTGCTGGGAGAGATCAATACGCCGCGAATCGCGGTTATAAACAAGATAGACCTTATGCCGCCGGATACATTCAAGGCCGTTTACGACGTATATGAGCGTCTCGGATTATTTTACCGCATATTCGGCGTTTCGGCCCTTATGGGAAAGAATGTGCAAAGCCTGACGGACACGCTCGGCGGGTTGCTCAAGGCGGGGCCTATGTTCTTCCCCGCGGATATCGTAACGGATCAACCGGAGCGCTTTATAGCCTGCGAGCTTATACGAGAAAAACTGCTCTTGTATTTGGACGAAGAAGTGCCGCACGGCGTCGCCGTCGAGATAGAAAGTTACGAGGAACAAAGCGGTTTGACACGCATCGACGCCGTCATATATTGCGAAAAAAAATCCCACAAAGGCATGATTATAGGCAAAGGCGGCCGCAAGCTCAAGGGCGTGGGCAAGAGCGCGCGGACGGATATAGAGACGCTGCTCGGAACGAAGGTTTTTCTGCAGCTTTGGGTTAAGGTTCGCGAAAATTGGCGAGACAGCGATTTTGCCTTGAGTTCGCTCGGATACGGGGAACGGTAGATGGACGCGTATACCGACGGTATAGTTTTGAAACAGACTAAAATACTGAACGGGCGCCGTATGGTAACGCTGTTTACAAGGGACTACGGTAAGATCGGTGCGGGTACGAACATTGCGGGGACCGGGCGCGGCAAGTCGCCGCTTGCTGTAAGACCGTTTACATTCGGGCATTACGGCTTGAAAAAAGGGCGCAGCGCTTGGCATATAAACGGCGCCGAGGTTTCTCGCAGCTTTTATCGCATAGCGGAAGACGCCGACAAATTTATTAATTGCTCCTACGTTTTGGAATTTACGGAAAAACTGCTGCCGGAAGAATTGCCCGCGCCCGAGCTGTTTGCGCTTACGCTCGAATATTTCGACATGATGGAACACCGCCGAAAGAAATTTGATTCAATTACGGTGGTTTTTTTATTTAAGGCTATTGACATATGGGGCGCCGCGCCGGAGCTTGAAAAATGCGCACTTTGCGGAAGTATCCCTGTGGAACGCGTTTATTTCGGCGTACGCGACGGCGGCATTGTCTGCGGCGCTTGCCGAGACGCGTTACGAGACGCAGAAAATCTGCACGACTCCCGCGGCGACCGGTTGCTTTATCCTCTGGATTTTGGTATACTGAACGTGATGTGTTATTTCTTGGAGCGTCCGCTTCGGGATTTTGAGCATCTTGCGCTTGACGAACCCGTGTTGCTCGCGCTTAAGCGCATCGTAAAGGAGCATGCCGCATGGCATCTGGGCATAGGCGGTCTCAACAGCGAAGAGTTTTTGGCGGCGTTTTAACAACATGCTGCGGCGAATTAAAGGAAGGAGTTACGGATTGATGGATACCGAAATAACCCTTGAGAAGATTGAGCTTGTGAAGGACAGGACAGGCGTCAGTTACAAAGAGGCCAAGGACGCGCTTGAAGCCGCAAACGGCAGTGTCGTCGACGCGATTATCAATATCGAAGAGACGATAAATATGAGCGGTCACGGCAAATTGAACGACAGGAGCGCCAAGCTGATAGAAAAAATCAAGGATATTGTCAAGAAAGGCAACGTCAGCAGGATCATCGTGAAGAAGGACGGCGAAATCATTCTGAACTTGCCGGTCAATATCGGTATACTCGGCGCCGTAATCGCTCCTTGGACCGCGCTGATCGGCGCAATAGCGGCATTCGGAACCAAATGCGATATAGAACTCTTGACGGACGACGGGAGGGTCATAGACGTCAGCGAAAAAGCCGGCGACGCGTTTGATGAAGTGACTTCGCGCGGAGCGGATATCATCGACGACGTGCGCACGAAAGGAGCGGACGTCATTGATAACGTGCGCATGAAGGCCAAGATGGCCGTTTCCAAGGGTGTGGACGAGGACGAGGATTACGAATACGGGCCTGCTCCGGGTGCGGACGACTCTTCGCCCGGCGAAGAAGGTTTCGACGGTTATGTTTCCACGGAAGCGGATAAAGAAGACAGTCGTGACGCGGGAAACGAGAGACAGACGTCAAGATTTTCGGGTACGGTCGAGCGAACCGCAAAAACCGTAAGCGACGTCGTGTCGGAAGCCGCAGAGGTGATCAGAAACGCAGTCGGCGCACAGAAGGGCGCGGACGAAGGGGAGGAGAAGCCAAAAACGGATGAGTAAAGACGCGACTATGGAGAAGATCGTTGCGCTTGCGAAGAACAGGGGTTTTCTGTATCCGGGCTCCGAGATATACGGGGGGCTTGCGAATTCATGGGATTACGGCCCGATGGGCGTTGAACTCAAAAATAACGTCAAGCGTGCTTGGTGGAGAAAATTCGTACAGGAGTCGAAGTACAATGTGGGTCTTGACTCGGCCATACTCATGAATCCAAAGACGTGGGTGGCTTCCGGGCATGTGGGCGGTTTTGCCGATCCGCTTATTGACTGCAAGAAATGCAAGGCGAGATTCAGGGCGGACAAGCTGATAAGCGATTATCTTGAGACGTCGGGAGAGACGGCGGCGACGCCGGATGCTTGGCCCGATGAGAAGATGGAAGCTTTTATATCCGAAAACGACGTTAAATGCCCTCTGTGCGGCGCCGCCGATTTCACGGGCATACGTCAGTTCAACCTGATGTTCAAGACATTTCAGGGTGTCACAGAGGACTCGAGGGCGGAACTTTTCCTGCGGCCCGAAACAGCGCAGGGCATATTCGTGAATTTCAAAAACGTTCAGAGAACATCGCGAAAGAAGATACCTTTTGGCATAGCGCAGATAGGGAAGTCATTCCGAAACGAGATTACACCGGGCAATTTCATATTCCGCATACGCGAATTCGAGCAGATGGAGCTTGAGTTTTTCTGTAAACCCGGAACTGATCTCGAATGGTTCTCTTATTGGAAAGATTACTGCGCGTCATTCTTAAGGACGCTCGGCATAAAGGATGAAAACCTGAGATTGCGCGATCACGACCCTGAGGAATTGTCTCATTACAGCAACGCCACGACGGATATAGAATTTCTGTTTCCTTTCGGTTGGGGCGAGCTTTGGGGCATCGCGGACAGGACGGATTTCGACTTGATGCGGCATACGGAGTATTCCGGAGAGGATCTCTCGTACAGAGATCCCGAGACAAACGAGAAGTATACGCCGTACTGCATAGAACCTTCGCTCGGCGCTGATCGCGTGACGTTGGCCTTTCTGCTCAATGCTTATGAGGAAGAGGAGTTAACCGATGAAAAGAGTACGGACGATACTCGAACCGTGCTGCACTTTCATCCGGCTATAGCGCCGTACAAAGCCGCCGTGCTGCCGTTGACGAAGAAACAGGCCGAGCGGGCGGAAAAGCTGCATGGGGAGTTGTCATTGCATTTTATGACGGACTATGACGCGTCGGGCAATATAGGCAAGCGTTACCGCCGTCAGGACGAGGTCGGCACGCCGTTTTGTGTTACCGTGGATTTTGATACGGACGCGGACGACACGGTAACGGTGCGCGACCGCGACAGCATGGGGCAGGTTAGATTGCCTGTTTCGGATTTGCGCGAATATATAGAAGGGAAAATGATTTTTTAATAGGGGAGAGGTTATTGTGTGTAAGAAATTTGTATACCTCTTTGATGAGGGGAATGGCTCAATGCGTGAGCTTCTCGGCGGAAAGGGCGCGAATCTGGCCGAAATGACAGGGCTCGGTATGCCTGTGCCGCAAGGTTTCACGATTACGACCGAGGCATGCACGCAGTATTACGCCGATGGGGGCGATATCAACGACGAGATAAAATCGACAATATCAGAATACGTAAAAAAACTTGAGGATATCACGGGGAAGCGGTTCGGCGACGCCGTGAATCCTCTTCTTGTATCCGTGCGTTCCGGCGCGCGCGCTTCCATGCCGGGGATGATGGATACGATTTTGAATTTGGGAATGAACGACGAAGTAGTGGCAGGCTTCGCGAAAAAGACGGGCAATCCGCGGTTTGCCTATGACTCATACAGGCGTTTCGTACAGATGTATTCTGACGTTGTGATGGAGATAGATAAATCATATTTTGAGAAGCTGATAGACGATGCAAAGAAGAAGAAGGGCGTAACGCATGATACGGAACTGACGGCCGACGATCTCAAGGCGCTCACGGAGAGTTTTAAGGCCGCGTACAGGAATAATATCGGCGCTGATTTTCCTTCCGATCCCGCAGAACAGCTTTTGGGCGCGATAAAGGCGGTATTCCGTTCTTGGGACAATTCGCGAGCCGTGGCGTACAGGCGCATCAATGACATACCTTCTTCGTGGGGAACTGCCGTCAATATCCAGTCCATGGTGTTCGGGAATATGGGCGATACCTCGGGCACGGGCGTGGCGTTTTCCAGAGATCCTTCGACAGGCGAGCACAAGCTGTACGGAGAATTTCTGATGAATGCGCAGGGCGAAGACGTAGTCGCCGGGATCAGGACGCCGCACACCATCGAACAGATGAAGGAACTGAATCCGACCGCATATGAAGATTTCTGTAAGATAGCTCACAAACTTGACGATCACTATCGCGATATGCAGGACATGGAGTTCACGATAGAAGAGGGCAAGCTGTATATGCTTCAAACTCGGAACGGCAAGCGTACTGCCGCGGCGGCGTTGAAAGTTGCCTGCGATTTGGTTGACGAGAAAAAGATTACTGAAAAAGAAGCGGTCGCCATGATAGATCCCAAGCAGCTTGAAGCACTGCTGCATCCGCAGTTCGACGCCGATGCCCTGAAGGCAGCAAAGCCGATAGGGAGCGGGCTGCCCGCTTCTCCGGGCGCCGCTTGCGGCCGTGTCGTATTCTCTGCGGAGGACGCGACGGATTGGGCCGACAAGGGCGCCGACGTCATACTCGTTCGGCTTGAAACGTCCCCCGAGGATATAGAGGGCATGCACAGGGCAAAGGGGATATTGACCGCCCGCGGCGGTATGACGTCACACGCGGCCGTCGTCGCGCGAGGTATGGGCGCTTGCTGTGTGGCGGGCTGCGGCGATATAGTTATCGACGAAGCCGGCAAGACGTTCGCGCTCGGAGGCAAAACATTCAAAGAGGGCGACTATATCTCTTTGGACGGTTCAAAGGGTAAGATTTACGGTGAAGCCGTCAAGACGACAGAAGCCGTTATTCCGAGTGATTTTCACAGGCTGATGGGATGGGCCGATGCATACAGAACGATGAAGGTGAGGACGAACGCCGATACGCCGCGCGACGCCGCTCAGTCCGTGAGGTTCGGAGCGGAGGGGATAGGCCTGTGCCGTACCGAGCACATGTTCTTTGAGCCTGACAGGATATCCGCCGTTCGCGAAATGATCATTTCCGAGACGGCCGAGCAGCGAAAGAATGCGCTTGCGAGGATTCTTCCGATGCAAAGAGGGGACTTCGAGGCCATATACGAGGCTATGGAAGGCCGCCCCGTTACCATTCGCTTGCTCGATCCGCCGCTGCATGAGTTTCTTCCTACGGAAGACGCCGATATCGAAGCACTCGCCAAAGAGATGGGAGCGGAGACGTCGTCGCTGAAGATTAAGATAAAATCCCTTCGCGAGTTCAATCCTATGATGGGACATCGCGGATGCCGTCTTGACATCACGTATCCCGAGATAGGCGAGATGCAGATCACCGCCATTATAGAAGCAGCCATAAACGTTCAGAAGAAGCATCCTGAGCTGAATATCGTTCCGGAGATTATGATACCTCTTGTCGGCGAGCTCAAGGAGCTTCAATACGTGAAAAGCATCATTACGGATACTGCGGACAGAATAATAGCCCAATCCGGCGTGAAACTCGAATATCTCGTCGGAACTATGATAGAAATACCGCGAGCGGCGCTGACGGCTGACGAGATCGCTAAAGACGCGCAGTTTTTCTCTTTCGGAACGAACGATTTGACGCAGATGACATTCGGATTCAGCCGCGACGACGCGGGTAATTTTCTGAGCTCTTATTACGAAAAGAAAATATATGAGAATGATCCTTTCGCCAGACTGGATCAAAACGGCGTAGGCAAGCTTATCTCTTTGGCCGTCAAACTCGGCAGGGAAACGAGACCCGATATCAAGATGGGTATCTGCGGCGAGCACGGCGGCGATCCTTCATCTGTGGCTTTCTGCTTCAAGGCCGGTTTGGATTACGTTTCATGCTCGCCGTTCCGAATACCCGTCGCACGCTTGGCGGCGGCGCAGGCGGCGATAAGAGCCGCAGAGGAATAAACTGCCGCAGCAAGACCAAGACTGCGTGGTATTGTAATAAATAAGCTTTACGCGTTAAAAAAGCGACCCGCCGAAATTGCTCTTTTCGGCGGGTCGTTTTTTAATTCAGTGGAGGCAGCCAGCTTGGCCTTGTGGATTCTTCCTGCGGCGCGCCCTGTCCGTCGCCTTGCGTTCCTTGTTCCGGCTGTACGGGTTGTGTCGATCCTTGCTCCTGCGCCGGCGGCGGTTGCTGTTCCGGTTGTGTGACTATCGGGTTGCCGGCCGGGTCTATGCCGATGCCGTCCGGATCCCATGGGGGGTTCGTCCTTGACCCGTCGGGCGTTGTCTGCGCCGGTTCTCCGTCTTCGTTCAAAGTTTCCGACAGGCTCTCGTAATACGCGTCGTCGCGGACGACGCCGTCCCAGTAGAAGTCGTCGTTCAGTGTCTGCGCGGGATCAATAGGATAAAGCTCCGGGTCGCCGTTGTGCAGGTGACAATAATATCGGGGTCTCACCGCTGTACCCTGAGAAGCGGTCTCGTCCGGGTGATCCTCATCGCCTCCTACCGTGTCCGCAGAGGCCGCAGCGGTTCCGAAAGGCACTCTGGCAGGGCAGTAAGGCGTCGCAAGGTATCCCGATATTGGGCAGATGTATACGGGGCCGCTGTAGTTGTCCACGAGCGTCGGTTCTGTTCCCCGTATAAAGAATTCCGAACGCTTCGAGCTGTACGCGGACGGCAACATACCGGAAACGGCGTCAACCGTCGCAGTCGTAACGTTTGCCGGCGCGCTTGGGAAAGAACCTCTCTCGGTTCCTTCGCATATCTGCGTCATGATCTTACTCCACGCCTTGGTTGCGGCGCCGGAACCTTCACTGAGCTCCACGCCCACATCGCAGCCTATCCAAAGTGCGGCTGAATACTGCGGGGTGAAACCGACGAACCACGCGTCGTATTTCTCGGTTGTGGTGCCGGTCTTTCCTGCGACGGGCTGAGACGATATGGCTGCCCTGCCCGCGATACCGTTTGTTACGACGCCTCTGAGTATGTCGGTAACTATGAACGCGACGCCCGGATCCATTGCCTGCTTTGTGTAAGGTTCGCGACCTATTATGACCTCTCCGAGCCTGTTCGTTATCTTTGAGTACGGTCTCGGCTCCACGTAGAGACCCCCGTTGCCGAACGCGCCGTAGCCTGCGGCCATTTGGAGCGGAGAAACGCCGCGCGTCATACCTCCGAGCGCCATGGCGGCCGGGTTCATATCATTTGTTTCGCCTGTTTCCACTATGGTCGTGACGCCGAGGTTCTTCAGGAATTTCAGAGAGCGTTCGGCGCCGATACTGAGCTGCACTTTGACAGCGTTCACATTGACGGATTGTTCGACGGATTTGCGCAGACTCTGCATCCCGCGAAAAGAGTTGTACCAGTTTTTCGGCCACGTTCTGCCTTGAAATTCCATGGGCTCATCCATGATGCCGCTCGCCGCCGTCCAATAATTGCCGTAGGACATCTCTCCCCCGGCGATAGATTCGCCGTCCGCGCCCATCTGCAGCGCCGGGCCGTAGACGGACATGGGCTTTATGGATGAACCGGGTTGTCTCGGACTGTCCGCTCTGTTATAAAGCAGACGACCCTCCGTGTTTCTGCCGCCCACCATAGCCTTGATCGCGCCTGTGTGATAGTCGAGTACGACCATGGCTGACTGCGGTTGTACGACCGGTTGGCGCAGAGTGAATGACTCGGGCCCGAGCGCTATGCCGCCGTCGATGAAATTGAAGCCGTTGTCGGCGGCGAAGAAACCGCCGTCAATAATCAGATTGCCGTCCTCGTCCTTGCTTTTGTATTCGCTCGGAATTCGGATAACGCCGCCGCGAATAATGGAGTATATCCTGTCGTCCTGAACGTATATGTCTTTGAACTCGACGCTGTAATCCGTATTGTCACGCACCTGAGTGGAGTAGAAATTCAGTCGTTTTCCGGCCAATAGCTTCAAACCGCCGCCGGGCAGGGTCTCGTATTCGTCGGGCGACAGCGTGAATACGCCTTCTTCGTTGAAAAAATTATCGTAGGAATAGAGCAGTATCTTATTGTTCTTGTCCAGTATATTTCCGGCCTTGTCTTTTCTTGTTATGAGACGCGGGAAGTTTTCATTGGGTATAAATTCTGTTTCTATTAAATTTTGTATACGCGTATTCATGGTCGTATATACTTTGAGACCGCCGGTGTAGAGTCGCTGCCGAGCTTCGTCCTCGCTGATATCGTATTGGGCCATGATATCGGTTACGGCTTTTTGGATGGCGTAATCGGCGAAGTAATTTGCTATGCTGTTGTCGGCGTCAAAGTGGGGATTGATGAGATTTCGTAAATCCTGCGCCGCAGCTTCGTCATATTCTTCTTGTGTGATAAGCCCCTGTTCGAGCATAAAGCGGAGTATCATATTTACCCTGCTCACACCCGTGTCATTGTATACGTAAGCGTATTGGTCGCCCATGAACAGCAGGTCTTCGTCGTCGGCCGAAACGTCGTTTCTGTCAAAGGTCTGCACGAAGGCGTTTTTGCCGGGCAGCTGCGCCAGGCTCGCAAGCGCCGCGCATTCGAGCAGTTCCAGATTCTGTACATCCTTTGAGAAGTACGCTTGAGCCGCCGCCTGTACGCCGAAGGATCGATTGCCGAGCGAAACCGTGTTCAGATACGCTTCTATAATCTGTTCCTTCGTCAGAGATTCTTCGATTTGCACGGCGATAAGGGCCTCTTGAAGCTTTCTGTCTATCGTGCGCTTGAATTTGTCGTCCGGCAGCCAAAGGTTGCGCGCCAACTGCTGTGTGATAGTACTGGTGCCCTGAATGCCGCCGAGACCGTTGCCGCGCATGATGCTGTCGCGTACAGCGCCGACAATGCGTACGAAATTGAAGCCGTGATGCGTCCAAAAAGTCTTGTCTTCAATAGCTATGAACGCGTCGGTGAGATCCCGGGGCATAGCCTCGTAAAGCACGTTTGTGCGCCGTCCGTCGCCCATATAGATATCGTCGATGATATTGCCTTCGTCGTCGTACAGGGTTGAGCTTTCGGTCAGCATCGTGGATATTTCATCCGGATCGATGCGCGGTGTGGCGTCCATAATGGGTTTGACGTATATCCACGCCGCCAATCCGCAAATTATAACGCCGAGCAAAACTATGAGGAACAGCAGTCGGAACCAATGTATACGGTGTTTCTTTTTCGCCTTACCCTTGGGATTCTTATTCGTGCTCCCGTTTGAGCCCGCGCCGGCGCCTCCCGAATTTTGCCAAGCATAAGATGAACCGGCGCCTGCGGAAGATAAGAGGGCCGACATACCGTCAGCGCTTCTCGTTTCGCGCGAAAACTCAGCGGTCTCCGCAGCGGCGGCCGCAAGGACGTCGGAAAGCGCTTCGTCCGCAGCTTTGCCGCCTTTATCCGAAACACGGGCGCCGGCGGCGCGCGGCTGGCCCTTTGTCCGTTCGAGACGCGCGAGACGTGAGGGAGCTATATATTCGTCGCCGTTTCCCGCCGCCGGGTCGGCGGCCGGCGTTTTCGAGACGTCTTTTTCGAGTTTATTGCCTATTTTGTCGAATCTGTCAAAAAACGCGGCGACTTCTTTTTGATCCCCTTCCGGTATTCCTTTGTTGTTCAATATGTTGTCAACCATATTCCCATTATACCTCTTTGCGCGACGGTAATAAAGAAAATTTTATCGAAAACATCAAAAATCAAACACTGCTTTTTGACGTCACGCCGGCGCGCTATGTTCCGTTTGCGCCTACGTTCCGACAAAAATCGTTATGACGCGGCGGCGGAGACGTGATTTATGATCGACTCAATGAAATTCTCATTGTAACGCGAACGGTTTCGGGGTATTATATAGACAGAGACACAGCAAGGCAAATTTTTAGACTGAGACAACAGGAGGGATGCGCATGTATGACAGTGTGGACGTGGCAAAGGCCGCTATACGATTGGCTGTAACAGGCAGCCGCAGCGCAGAGGAGCAAATGCTGGATATGCTGCGAGAGAAGGGCATTAGAGGCGCCGCAATGGATATAGGCGGCGATATGATCAATTCCATACACGTAATAATTGAGCGAGCCATAACCGTATCTCGCAAGAACGGCGTAATAAAAGAAAACCATGTGCAGGACGGCGCTATTGCCGGCGCAGCGCGGGAGGCTATTTCTCAGATAGCACAAAAGGCGCTCGGGCTCAACGGAGGCGGAAAAATAGCAATTTGCAGACACGGAGAGCATTTGAGCGTCTGTATATTCATGAGCATAGGGTTGCTTTATCTGAACGACGTCGTTATAGGGCTCGGGCATCGTTCTTTGCCGTCGGATTGAGCCGAAATGACGCGGAATATGAAACGACTTCGTGTAAATATATCCTTGACCGTTAACGATTCATGTAAATAATCAAGCAAAAGCGAAATATATATTTACATATATTTCAATTCATGTTATAATATGAGACATGAGAAGACCATTGTGTTTCGCATGTCTCTTTTATATGGGCGGAATCGCCGCGGAATATCTGTTCGATCCGCCGGGCCTCGTCTACGCCTTGATCGTCTGCGCGACGGCAGGCGCGTTTTGCCTTATGCGTTTTGGGGAGCGCGTTCACGGTCTTGCGTTCCCGGCGGCGGCGAGATTGGCGCCTTTATTCGCCGCGTTTGCCTTGGTAGGAGGACTGTACTGCGGAGCGCAACTTGACATACGCGATCCTCTTGCGGGGAGCGTGGGGGAGCGGATCGTCGTTGAAGGCACTGTCGTTTCGGTGCAACCCGTCGCCGAGGATTATCATAAACTCACGGTATCGCTCGCGAATCCCGCAGGCGTGGCGGGCGGCAGGAATATGCTGATTCAGGTGAGCGGCGTAAATGTTGATCCTCGGATACTCATAGGCGCCCGCGTATCGGTTGCGGGCGAATCGTCGTTGCCGGCAGCGCGGCGCAATCCCGGTTGCTTCGATTATCGCGCGTATCTCAGAACGATAGGCGTCAGTATAATCCTTTCCTGTGACGATAATAACATTACGGTTAATAGTGAACGGCCATATTATGCGTGGGGCATGCTTTTGCATCTGTTGGCCTTGCTTAAATACGCATTTTTGGAACGCTTGTCGGAGCATATGGGCGAGAGCGCGTACGGTGTTATGGCCGGTATGATGTTCGGCGGTTCCTCGCTGATGGATGAAGATCTTTATGAGGCGTTTCAAAAGAACGGTACGGCGCATATACTGAGCGTGAGCGGCATACACGTCGCCATTGTGTACGCCTGCATCGTCAAGCTTCTCGGCAATCGCCGCGGCCCCGCGCAGAGCTTGGCCGCGCTTTTCGGTCTCTTCGTCTACGCGGCCTTGGCTCAGTTTGCCCCGTCGGTCGTGCGCGCCTCTGTTATGATATTGACGCATATAGCGGCCGGTCTGCTAAGGCGGCGCTACGATCTCTTGACGGGCGCCGGCGCGGCGGCGGGCGTTATGCTAGTCCATAATCCGCTGCAACTCTTTCATATCGGCTTTCAGCTGTCGTTCCTCGCCATATTTACGATGGCGGCCATGATTCCGTTCCTTGACCGCTATCTTACGCCGACAAAGGAACGGCGTGCGCGGTCTCGCGCGCGCGACGGGTCGCGCGCCGCGACTGCGGCCGGGGCGTTCGCCCCGCGCGAGACCGCGCGCAAGCTGCTTCGCGGACTTCTTCCCCTTGTCGTGATACAGGCCGGCATGGCGCCCTATACAGCGTACACATTCAACTATTTCTCGGCTTCGGCCTTTATTCTGAATGTTCCCGTCATATTTCTCTCCGGAATCATCATACCGATAGGCGCGGCTCTCATGCCGCTTATGTGCGCGGGCGACGCTGTTTTCGGCGTGGGCGCCGCAGCCGCCGAAATTCTCGTCGTCATAATGAACGTGTTGAACGAGACGGCGTACAACGCGCCTTGGGGACATTGGGCCGTGACGAGTCCGCCCGCGTTCACCTTGGTTCTCTATTACGGGCTGTTTTTTCTCATATCGTCGGAAAGCGTGCGCGTACTGCTGCAAAGGCGGCAAATCAAAGAAATCGCGTATATATTCGGCGCCCTGTTCTGCTGCGTCGCCCTGTGCCTTTCCGCGCCCGGTCTCGCGCGAGACAAGAGTTCGCTCGTATTTGTGGATGTAGGGCAGGGGGACTGCCTGCACATAAGGACGCCCGGCGGGCGCAACATATTGATAGACGGCGGGGGCAGCGTGAATTATTCGGTGGGCAAGAAAACCCTGCTGCCGTATTTGCTGAAAAACGGCGTGGGCCGTGTAGATATCGCGCTCATCACGCATCTTCATACGGATCATTGCCTCGGTATCGCGGAGTTGGCGCGCGAAATGCCCGTAGAAAGGGCGGCTGTATACGAGGCCAACAGCCTGCGCGTTCCCAAAACTGTGGAAACCATAGGCATTCCCGCCGACCGCATCGTATACGTCGCCGCCGGGGAACGCGTAAAACTCGACGACGGCGTGTACGTCGAGATACTGTTCCCGGAAAAGGGGAACGACGCGGATTATGAAAGCATAATACAGGGTGAGGATGAAAACATGAGCAGTCTGCTCATGAAGTTGGTATATAAAGATGTGTCCGTGCTGATGACGGGCGACCTCGGCTTCGAGGGCGAAGAAGCCATTATGAGAAGTCTCGGACCGGGCGACGCGCTCCGGTCAACGGTGCTGAAGGTCGGGCATCACGGCAGCCGCTATTCGACGGGCGACGACTTCCTTGCGGCCATAGATCCGAGCGTCGCCGTCATACAGGTAGGAAAGAACAATTACGGTCATCCACACCCCGACATCATAAAAAAGCTGACGGAGTCGGACATTCCGATATACCGCAACGATTCGGACGGCGCCGTCATGCTGAGCATAGACGGCGACGGCAGGGTGGGCATAAAAACGATGCTGCGCGCCGAAAACAACAAACCTCCGTATGGGGGATAACGGCTTACTTTCTCCCCCAACGCTTCCTCGTTAAGAATGAAAAGGCTGCTGCCAATTTCTTCGAAATATGAAGAATAATGATCATTGCCAACTTATGTTTTCTGATATCATGCCAATGTTCGGAATTTAAAAGCTTGACCGCCGACGCCTCGCCTATGATATTTTGAAAAAGCGTTGTTTCAAAACACCTGCTGCGATCCCCTTTCATGACGGCGCGGTCGCCCGTTTTGTCGATAAGGCGATGCACGGCCACACCGCCGTCGGGCAGCTCGAAAAGATAGAGACATCCTTTTGAAAAATGCGTGACAGGTATGATTTTTACTTGATCTCCCGCCGTCAGGAGCGGCTCCATGCATCTTCCGCGCAATGGCAGCGTCATTTGACCTGCCGATTCGATCCTGGCTTTCAACGCGATATTTTTGGTTTGCATATCGTTACTCCGAACCGAATTTTATCAATTTCTTTTCAGCCAAACCCGCAATGAATTCTTCCGCGTCCGCCCGAGCGGTATCGCCGTCCGTGCTGTATTTATCCAAAACACTTTTCACGGCATTCTCAATGCCGCCGTCATCAAGTACATTATCCAAGATGCATGACGCGGTTCTGTTCAATACGGCGACGTCTCCTTTTTCGGCGACCAAGACGTTGTGCCCGTCTATATGTTCGATTGTTACGCCTTCGCAAAGTTCATAATTCATCTTTTCGTCTCCCCCGTATATTTTTGTATATGCGCATAAAGCTTTTCCGCCGCGCCGGCGCCGTCGGAAAATCTAATTTCCAAGAATTTTAACCGTTCTCTCGCCGCCATTTTTATGAATCTCCCAAGCAGCAAAGAGGGCGGCGCTTGCCCCATCAGAGATTGCAAGACGACGTCCGGCAATTTCGACATGGGTAAATTGTTTATGACTGTCTGCCCGTATCCCGGATCGAACCGCGGAAACACCAAAACGCCAAGCTTAAACCGCTCGGTATGCTTCGCATTTTTCCGGTTTGTAAACGCCAAAGACGCATAGTACGCCCGTCCGAACTCTCCTTGCACGGCAAGGACGGCGGGAGACGCAATGTCGGGAATAAACAGCGCCGCGTTGCTTTCCTTTAGCTGAAACGGGTGTTGCTCGTGCCATAAACGCCCTGTCTCCATATCCAAAAACGCGTATTCGTCGCCGACATAGCTGCCGTATTCGGAAAAAAACAGCGACAATGTGGTTTTGCCGGAGCCCGACGCCCCGGAAAAAGAAACAACCGTATCGTCGATCAGAACGCTTGCCGCGTGCATCACGCAGACGGACGCGCTTACATGGGAACATATATCATCCCCAAAGACGCGCGACACAGAGTACGCCGCCTCATCGCGCGACAGGCCGTCCCGAACGGTTTTTCCGTCAAGGCGAACGCTGTAGGGCATATTACCTTTACCCGTGATCTCTATTATGCGGTCGCTTCGTTCCTCGTACGGACTTGCCGGCCCGAAAGTTGCCGCGAAGTTGTCCGCCAATGTGCAGTCCTCAAAAATAAGCCGGAAAGCGCTGTTTGTAAACGGAATAATGATTGTTCTCATATGCGGCCTTATTCCTATTCCTACTCTCACTTTGTCTCTATCAGCGACATTTCGGCTTCGGTTCGCCATGCGCCGAGCCTGTGGTAGATTTCACCGTAATGCTCTTTGTATATTTCCGCCGAAACGCAAAAACTCTCATTTTCCGGAATTCCTGCCGTGCCGAGTTCATGAAACGGCAGGGATGTTTGTATAACAAGCGTCCGGCCGCACATAAATCGGGTAACCGGCATGGCGAATCCCGTTTCCTTCCGTATCATACCAAGAAAGCGATGATGCTTTGTGCTGTGGCCGTACGCCGC
>JAISBV010000096.1 GCA_031266025.1 Eubacteriales Family XIII. Incertae Sedis bacterium | reverse complement strand
AGGAGCCATGCGAAAACTCCCCGGCCTATGCCTTTTTGCCCCGAAGCTCTGCTTCGGTTGGCAAAACGGACAGCGTAGTGAGCAGAGCGAGCGGAGAAGAGAGCGTAGCGAACGGTGGCCGGTCGGAATGACGTTCGTTGGATTTTAACGATTTAATATTTTAGTTTGCAGCATACCTGTGAACTGTAACAAACTGCCGTTTTGTTTTATAAGATATGCAAAAGTGCTATTGCGGTCTCGCGGCTTTTGTGATAGAATCAGTACCGTTCGATGCATGTTTTAAGGAAGGATGTGTTTTTAAATGAGAATCGTATTGATGATACTGCTCGCGTTGGCGAGTTTGGTGCTGATCGGCAGTATATTGCTCCAATCCGGCAACAGCGCGGGGCTTTCCGGTTCGATAGGCGGCGGCGCGGAGCAGTTGTTCGGCAAGAAGAAGAGCAAGGGTTATGAAGCCATATTGAGCCGAATCACGACGGTCGGCGCGATTGTATTTATTGTGGCATCTTTGGTTTTGGTGGCTATAGACCGCTAAAGGCAACATGCCGACAGATCGTTCTTTTTAAGTAGTAACCGCTCAAATGAATGTAACCCCGCTCGGCCTTTCAGTGCGGCTTTCTTGATCCCGCCTTCGGCTTTGCGTGTATCGGCCTGACGACAGCGGGTTTTACGGTTTCGATTCGCGTATATCCTGTATTCGCGCTTTCAGCGCCGTAAAAAGGCAGCGCGTCTATCGGGTTTTCGTCCGGCGCTTCCGGCATGGCGTCCGCTATTTCCTGAAGTCTGCGCGATAAACCCTTGTTTCCGAGCTTACCGAAGAGCCTTGCTATATTGGCTGTCGTCTGCTTTGATTTGTAGCCGCAGACGCGCAGCCGCATAAAGCAGTGAAGCGCCATGGCATCCATGTCGTTGCTCTCGTATATCTTTGCCCCTTGCTCCAATGCTATGTGATGCGTGATATGACCGGCGATATTGTCGTCGGCCGCCAATTCCGCTTCAAGCTCATCGACAGTGAGCGCCGCGAATCGCTGCTTATCGCGCTTTTTGAAATCATTGAATACCAAACCCGTCCTGCGAATATCATCAAGCTCTACATATTCATCGTAGATATATATCTGTTTTTCGTACAATTTTTTTGACTCGGCCGCGACGCGTTCATTTCTGCAATGCGTGAGAGATTGAAGATGGTTCAGCAGCGTTTGGTCTATCTTGTATGAGTTCAGCATATTCTTGATGCGGAGCAAAGCGTTTTCAAATTCTCCGGATCTCATCAGCGCTATCATCATGATTTCTCTTGACGTCGGATCCCCTTCCTCCATTCCGTAGAGATATGGAGAATGTATCACCTCGGAGAACATCTCGTTTTCTATAAAATACTTGCCTTCAACCATGAAGCATATTCCGGGCGCGCCTGAAAACATATTCAAAAAATCCGCCGCTTTTTCCGGCCCGCCGAGGAAGGCAATGTTGCTGTAATAGCTGTAAAGGACACTCGGAATATACAGCTCCGGTTTTGCTATTCTGCCGCCGGCGCCGTAACAGTCCATTATTTCACGGCCGTTATCGGTGAGACAGTCCCTGTATTTCTCACAGAGCGACATATCGTCCGAACAGAATACGGCAAAAAAGATCATATCCGGTATCAGATTCGGATCACCTGTGTCCTCGTCGATAGACAGCGCGCGCGTAACGGCTTCTTCGTAGTTGCCGTTTGCGATCAGAAGTTGCAGAAAGTGTTTCTTTGCCGCGACGCCGGCCTTGATTTGCTGCATTACGAAATAGGAAAAAATTACCCGGAAGCCGTTATGCTGCAAACCTTCCGCGAGGGCGTGCGCCTTGGCCGGCACGCGGCAGTCGAAGAGATTGTTCAGAAATACGATGATTTCCGATTCCGGCTGACCTTTTATGCATGAAAGCAGTACGGAAAATGTCTTACGGTCGAACACATCCGTGTTATTAATGCGCGCCACACAATAATCGAATGCCTTTGCGTTACCTCCTCGCTGCCATTCAATATGCGCGGCCCTGGAGCAAAGATAACAGAATGAACGTATAGATTCACTGTCATGTCTTGAAGATTTTGCGTCGAAACCCGCCATTATCTTGTCAAGAGTTTCCATGAACAGATCGTCCTTCATGTCGAAATTTGCCTGATATATGACGTCGATGATATCTGTGCCGCCGTAATTGGGCAGCAACTTCTTCATGAGTCCCACGAGATTTTCCCGAATATCCCTGCGGCTGATATCATTCCGCCTTAAAATCACCAAACGGACAGCGAGGAAAAAATACGTGGATGAGAGCGCGAAATGGGTCAGCATCTCTTTTATCCTTGCCGGATTCCTGTGCAGAGACATAAAGCTTTCCATTGCGGCGTCGTAATTTTCCAAGAATATGTTTTCACGCATGAGATAAAAGTCTGTAAGCGGTCGATGCGCGCCGTATTCCGCAAGCTCGTGCTCGGCGGCGGCATTCAGCATTTCAAGATTGCGCTTCGCCTTCATGGGCAAAAGCGAAGGCGAGTAACCCGAATGATTCACGTTCAGATCCAAGGCGTACCGGGTATTCAGGTATGTTCCGTTCGTGTGCTTGAGCGACTCGTGAATAGGGTCAAAATAGGCAATGTTGGGCGCTTTCTTGAAGACATAGGTTCCGAAGAGTTCGTTGATCGCGACGCCCGTTGCTATATCTATATCCGTCAATTTCATTGCTATCGCCTCGGCGTGCGGAAATTTCAATTCCTGCGCGATGCGATCACGATGCCGCTTGCTGAAAGGCGGATCGAACCACATGTCGGCGTCGGGACATATGACGACGTCCCCGGTAGAAAATGAAATTGCGTAATTTCTCGCGGCGGCAAAATCGTTTATCCATTCGAAATGCTCTACCCTTGCGCCGAGCGACGCCGCGACTTCAGCTGTTTTGTCCGTCGAGCCCGTGTCGACAACGATCATTTCATCCACAAAATCCATGACGCTTTTGATGGAACGGGCTATGTTAAATTCTTCGTTCTTTGCGATCCAACACACGGAGATCTTCATTCGTGCCTCCATTCACAGGTATTCGGAACGACGCGGCCCCGCAGAATACGGGGAGCGATATATGCAGAGACAAACCGTTAACAGTAGTATACCATTCTGTACGGCGCTTGTCATGGGGTTTTTGATTGCGCCGACAATTCGGGCGAGACCCGGCAGTAAACCTTGTTTCCCGGATCGCGCGCCGGATTGCTGCCGGATTGACAAATATATTGCAAATACGGTCGGTTTACGGTAAAATTAAAACAGAAATGTTCCCCTTTCCAATACCCCGCAGCTTGCAGCGGGATCGTTTATTTGTGGCGGCCGACAGGCCGAAGCGGTGGCAAACATGAGTTTTAAATCGGACGTCGAAATCGCACAGGAAGCGGAAATAAGGCCTATCGGAGAGATCGCGGATATGCTTGGCATAGACGGCGGATACATTGAGCAATACGGAAAATACAAGGCGAAAATCGACTGCGGCCTTTTGAAAGATATTGCGTCAAGGCCGAACGGAAAACTCGTTCTTGTGACGGCAATCACACCGACTCCGGCAGGGGAAGGCAAAACGACGACGACGGTGGGTCTTGCGGACGGTCTTAGGAAAATCGGCAAGAAAAGCATAGCGGCGTTGCGTGAACCTTCGCTCGGCCCCGTGTTTGGTGTGAAAGGCGGCGCTGCGGGCGGCGGTTACGCGCAGGTTGTGCCGATGGAAGATATAAATCTTCACTTCACGGGCGATTTCCATGCGGTCGGCGCCGCAAATAACTTGTTGGCGGCCATGCTCGACAACCATATTCACCATGGCGACAAACTTGGCGTCGATATAAGACATATCACATGGAAACGCTGCATCGATATGAACGACAGACAGCTTCGCTTCGTCGCGGACGGTCTTGGGGGAAGGATGAACGGAGTACCGCGCGAAGACGGTTTTGACATCACGGCGGCAAGCGAAATCATGGCGGTGCTGTGCCTTGCGGAAGATATCAATGATCTTAAAGAGCGTCTCAGCCGCATCATAGTCGCGTACAACATTGAAAACAGACCTGTGACGGCCAAAGACCTGAACGCGCAAGGTGCGATGACGGCTCTGCTGAAAGACGCGCTCAAGCCCAATCTCGTTCAAACTCTCGAAGGTACGCCGGCTTTTGTACACGGCGGGCCGTTTGCGAACATAGCTCACGGATGCAACTCGGTCATGGCTACGCGCATGGCGTTAAAGCTTGGAGACTACACGGTTACGGAGGCCGGATTCGGCGCGGATCTCGGCGCGGAAAAATTTCTTGATATCAAATGCCGCGCGGCGGAACTCGCGCCGTCGGCCGTAGTCATAGTGGCGACCGTGCGCGCGCTCAAGCACCACGGCGGAGCGAAAAAAGACGAACCGCCCAAAGAGGATTTGGAAACTCTTGGCAAAGGTCTCCCAAACCTTCTGCAACACGCGGAAAACATCATAAAAGTGTTCGGGCTTCCCGCAGTAGTTGCAATAAACCGATTTCCGACGGACACGGAATCGGAAATCTCACTTATAAAAGAAAAATGCAAAGAGCACGGCGTAAACGCCGTACTCTCCGACGTATGGAGGTCGGGCGGCGCGGGCGGCGCGGATCTTGCGTATGAAGTGGCGCGCCTGTGTGAACAAACAAGCGTATTGACGCATCCGTATGAGACGGTTGATCCGATAGAGAAAAAAATAGACGCTATTGTTCGCAAGGTTTACCGCGGAAACGCCGCCGTGTTGACTGCGGATGCGAAAAAGCAAGCGGATATACTGTACGAATTGGGATACAGTGATTTTCCGATCTGTACAGCGAAGACGCAATACAGCTTTTCCGACAACGCGGCCTTGCTCGGAGCGCCGAGAGATTTTGACGTGACGGTTCGAAATCTCAAGGTTTCCGCCGGCGCCGGGTTTATCGTGGCGCTGACGGGAGACATCATGACCATGCCGGGATTGCCGAGGGTTCCGAGTGCGGAAAAGATAGATGCGGACGGCGCAGGGCGAATATCGGGGTTGTTTTGATGGGCGGCGTGATATTGTACGGTAAAAATGTTGCCGACGCTATGGAGAATGAACTCCGGGATGACGCTGCGGCTCTTGCCCGCAGGGGCGTGACGCCGACGCTCGCGATCATAAGGATCGGAGAACGCGGCGGCGATATGGCTTACGAACGCGGCGCCATGAAGCGGTGTGACCTGATCGGCGTCAATGTGCGTCGGTTTGTATTGCCGCCCGATGTTTTGGAGTCGGAGCTGCTTGGCGTCACGGACAAGATCAACCGCGATGACGAAATCCACGGATGCCTGATTTTCAGGCCGCTTCCCAAGGGGATAAATGAAAGCCGAATATGCAACTCATTGGCGCCCGAAAAGGATGTTGACGGAATTACGGAAGAATCCTTGTACGGCGTGTTCACGGGTTTCGGTCATGGATATCCTCCGTGTACCGCACAAGCATGCATTGAAATTTTGACCCATTACGGGATAGATATCGCCGGCAAAAAAGCAGTTGTGATAGGCCGCAGTCTCGTTATAGGAAAACCTGTCGCCATGATGCTGCTTGGGAAAAACGCCACGGTCACAATATGTCATTCAAAGACCGAAGATCCGGCGGAGCAATGCCGCGCGGCGGACATCGTCGTTGTTGCCGCAGGCAGGGCAGGGCTTGCGGATGCGCGTTTCATCAATCCGGGCGGAGTCGTAATAGACGTGGGCGTCAATGTGGACGATAATGGACATATATGCGGGGATGTCAGAAAAGAAGACGCTGAACGCGCAAAAGCGTATTCGCCCGTGCCCGGAGGCGTCGGAGCGGTTACGACGTCCGTGCTCGTCAAGCACGTGATAGACGCGGCGCGCAAAGCGCAGCCGGATACGCCCGGAAGACCGTGATTGCGGCTTTCGCTTTTGTGAATCATTTGACCTAAAACAGGCTGTTTTCAAAAGAAACAGCCTTTTCATAGTCTTTCGGCGAGTTGACGTTGAGCAGCATATTCTCGCGCCACAGATCGCCAAGCTCCGCGGCGCCGATAAAGCAGACGTCTGAGTTTCGATAGAGTCCGATCATGGAATACATACCCGCTTCAAGCGCTTCCTGCGCGCGCGGGAGCATTGTCTTCGCGTAATATCCGAAGAGCGGTTCATAGTGTCCGGTCTCGGTCTTGATTATACATGCGTCGCGGCCCTGCCCGCGCTTTGTTATGAAACGCGCGGTTTCAGGGTTTGCAAACGGCAGATCCGCCGCCATAAGAAATATTCCGTCGGCGCCTGTTCGCAGAAGCGCCGCGTGCAGGCCCGCCATAGGCCCGCAGCCGCGATAGATATCCTCAATGCTCTCAATACCCGCATCGGCATATTTGCCGCTGTCTCCGACGCTAAGATAAATCTTGTCGAAATGTTCGGAGTAAAGACGCGCCGCGCGTTGAAGGAGCGTTTCGTTCTCGTAGAGGAGTTTCAGCTTGTCCCGTCCCATCCTGCGGCTCTGTCCGCCGGCAAGGATCACGGCAATATTCGAACCTGTACAGGCGTTCATTGCTGCATCCTTTCTTTGCACTAATATAATACTATCAAAATTTCATAAAGTCAATGTACTCCCCGCTTCCATTTCCGCGCGCGCTGTGATATACTGTTTCAATGAGTAAGCCGGGCAGTCGCGTGCGCCAAAAACGCATGAGGAAAGTCCGGGCTCCATAGGGCAAGGACGCCGGATAACGTCCGGTGAAGGCAACTTTAAGGAAAGTGCAACAGAAACACACCGCCGAAACGGGCGGGAACGCGTTCCCGCGCCGCGGTAAGGTTGAAATGGTGAGGTAAGAGCTCACCGGCGGCATGGTAACATGCCGGCCGTGTAAACCCCGTCCGGAGCAAGGCCAAGCAGGGCATCGTCGTCCTCAGACGAGGATGACAGCGGCGGCCCGTCGCTGCCCGGTATGGTAGGCCGCACGAGCCTGTTGGAGACAGCAGGCCAAGATAGATGATTGCCGATTGCGACGCCGGCATTTGTTTGGCGGAGCAATTTACAGAACCCGGCTTATGGCTTGCTCATATTCTCATCCTGCGGTCTCCGCCCTATGGGATACTGCGGGATGATTTTTTAAAGGGAATACGGTCAAAAAGGTAGGACATAATGGGAAACGACGGATTCGACAATAACAATAACGGAGTTGAAAAAGAAAACAAGATGGGCGTCATGCCCGTGGGCAAGCTGCTTGCGAGCATGTCTTTCCCCGCGATGGTTTCTATGCTTATTCAGGCGCTGTACAATGTAGTGGACAGTTTTTTTGTGGCGCGCATATCGGAGAACGCGCTGTCAGCCGTTACGTTGATCTTTCCTATACAGATACTCATGATATCTGTGAGCGTAGGCACAGGCGTCGGCTTGAGCTCCCTCATAGCGAGAAGATTGGGCGAGAAGCGTTTCAAAGAGGCGGATCACGCGGCCGCGCACGGCTTTCTTCTCGCGCTTTGCAGCTGGATAATTTTTGCGCTGTTTGGCATATTCGGCACGACGTCGTTTGTAAATCTGTTTTCCGACGATCCCGAGATCAGTGAATTGGCGATACGTTTTTGCAGCATTGTAAGCATCGGTTCACTTTTTCTGTTTTTTCAAATCAACGCGGAGAAGACGCTGCAAGCCACAGGTAATATGCTCTTTCCGATGATATTCAACATTACAGGCGCGGTATGCAATATCATACTCAATCCTATATTGATCTTCGGGCTTTTCGGCGCGCCTAAACTCGGCATCGCGGGTTCCGCCATATCGACGGTCATAGCTCAGTTTATCGGGATGTCGCTCGGGCTTTTTATGCTGCTTCGTTTCAAACACGCCGTGCATATCAGCTTCAGGGGATTCCGGCCGAGGGCGAAGACGATTATGGACATATACGCGGTCGGTCTGCCGTCCATAATCATGCAGGCCGTCATGTCGTTTACGATGTCGATAATGAATTTCATTCTGATCAGGCTGACGCCGACGGCGGTCGCCGTGCTCGGCGTGTATTTTCGCATACAATCGCTGATATTCATGCCGGTGTTCGGCCTTAACCAAGGCGCGCTGCCCATCATAGGTTACAATTTCGGCGCGCGCAACAAGGCGCGGGTCGTTGAAACATACAGAAAGGCGGTGTTTGTCGCCTTGGCTGTCATGGCGATAGGCACACTGCTGTTTCAATTGTTCCCGGAGGAGATACTGCGTGTATTCAACGCTACGCCCGACATGTTCCGCATAGGCGTCAGGGCTTTGCACATCATAAGTATAGGATTCGTGTTCGCGGCGTTCGCCATAGTATCCATAACGGTGTTCCAAGCGTTGGCGCACGGCGTGCTGACCATGGTATTGTCCATGATGCGGCAAATAATATTCACGCTGCCGCTTGCGTGGTTCTTGGCGGAATTTTTCGGCGTGGATTATTTTTGGTTCTGCTATCCGATATCCGAGATACTGGCTACGGCCATACTTTCTTATTTCGTGGTGCGCGTTTACAGGAGAGAGATAAGGGATTTGGGAGACGAAAGGTTGTGAAGAAATTCGTAAGTTGGAACGTAAACGGACTCAGGGCCGCGCTCGGCAAGGGCTTCTTGGATTTTTTCCTGAGCGAGGACGCGGATGCGTTTTGCGTGCAGGAAACGAAGATGCAGCGGGGGCAGGCTGAGATCGAACCGCCCGGCTATGAGCAGTTCTGGAACAGCGCCGACAAGAAGGGTTATTCCGGTACGGCCGTATTCTCGAAGACGCATCCGAACAGCGCCTATTATGACATCGGCGCGGCGGGTCACGACACGGAGGGCCGTTCGATCACGCTTGAATTCGACGAATTCTACCTCGTGAACGAATATACGCCGAACGCGCAAGACGGTTTGGCGCGCATCGGCTACCGCGTGGAGTGGGAGGACGCGCGCCGCGCGTATTTGAAGACGCTCGACGCGCGCAAGCCCGTAATACTCTGCGGGGATTTGAACGTGGCCCACAACGAGATAGATTTGAAAAACCCCAAGAGCAATCGCGGCAACGCGGGCTTCTCCGACGAGGAACGCGGCAAGTTCGGCGAACTGCTCGCGGCCGGCTTCACGGACTGCTTTCGCAGGCTGTACCCGGATCGGACGGGCGCGTATACGTGGTGGTCGTTTCGCGCGAACGCCCGAGCCAACAACACGGGATGGCGCATCGACTATTTCCTCGTGTCCGATCGCATCGCGAACCGCGTGGACGACGTAGTTCTTCTTGACGGGGTGCACGGCAGCGATCACTGCCCCGTGCGCCTGTTAATAGATATATAGACAGACATATAGGCAATTTCTTCATATTATGGAACCGCAACAAGCGCATTTCCGTCATAATCTAAAAGAGCGTCATTCCGGGCTTGTCCCGGAATCCAAAAAAATGTGTGGATTCCGGGACAGTTCTTCCCGGAATGACGGGAAATGTGGATTCCATCGGCCCAAGGCAGTCGGTACAAGCGGTACAATCCTTCCCGGAATGACGGAAATAATGAAAGGAAGCATGAGATGAACAAAAAAAAACGCGTAGCCGGCAGCGTCACGGCGGCGGTTCTGACCCTGTGCTCGGTATTCTCATTCGCGCCCGCGTTCGCGGCGGAAACGGACGGTCTCGAGACGGCGATACTGACGGCGAAGACTTTTATTGACGTGCCGGCCGACATGGATGAATTTGACTACAGCCACTACACATCGAACGATACGCCGCCTTATGTGGTCTACAGCCTGAATTGGAGCAATGAGGACGGTTCCGTACACGCGGAGGTCGCGAACGGCCGGCTCGTATCGTTTTCTCGCTATGGCGGCGGTGAGCCCAACCCGAATACATCCGTAGTCGTAAGCCGTGACGAAGCGCTCAATACGGCCGGGGATTTCCTTGCGGCGGTCGATAAGACGCTTGCCGCGAAGATGGAGCTCGTTCAAAGCGTGAGCGACGTGAATACGCCGTCCTATGTATTCACGTTCATGATGAAGGAGAACGACATCCCCGTGAGCTTTGTGACGGCCCGCGTCCAAGTAAACAAGCATACGGGCGAGATCACGATTTACTACTGGGATGGATTGGCCGAGGATTTGAAGCTGCCCGAACCCGGCAAAGAGAACATTACGGCCGAGCAGGCGAGGGAAGCGTTTATGGCTGCGGACGGCGTCAGGCCGGAATATCGCGCGTGGTACGACCGCGAGAGCAAGAAGCGCTTCGTAAAGCTCGTATACGCGCTGAAAAACAGCAATTTGGCCGTCGACGCCGCCGGCGAGCCTGTGATCCTGAATGAAATTTTCGGTATTAACGGCGACGGCACAGCCATGAGAGCCGAAGCCACTGCGGACAGCGGCGCCGAACCGCAGCTTACAGAAGCGGAGATATCCGAGCTGAACGCCCTTGAAGGTCTGCTCTCGAGGGATGAGGCGCGCTCTGTCGCCATTCGCCTGTTTCCGGATATCCGCGGCATGGACATACGCTATGAGAGCCTTCGCAAGGAGTCCATGGACGGCTTGCGTTACAGATGGAGCTTGGAATTTTACGTTAAGGGCGCCGACGGTAAAGGAGGCGCATACGCGAGCGTGAACCTCGATGCGAAAACCGGAGAGCTTCTTTCGTGGTATTACTCCGATGATACGCAAAATGACGGCGTACCGAGCGTTTCGTATGACAAGGCCCTCGAAACGGCGCAGACATTTGTCGAAGAGAACGCCGCCCGAGACAGAACGCTGCGGCTTTCGGAGGATGATGCTCAAATCGAGCTGTACAGGCGGCCCGGCACGCCGGAATCGCCCATATACAGCTACTCGTTCAGATTCGACCGCTATGAGCACGACATCCTGTTCCGCGATAACGGCGTAAACATAAATATCGACTCCAAGACGGGCAAGATCACGCGGTATAACTGCAATTGGTTCGAGAATATCGACATACCCGAACCTGTGATCGAGAGGGGCGAGGGCCTTAACCCGGAACACGCTTTTGACATGTATGACTCGCGAAACGTTTTCGGTCTCAAGTATGTGAAAATTTATCAAAGCGGCGGCGCGCGCGACGCCCGCGTCGCACTCGTGTGGCATTGGACAACGGCGGAATCCGTCGATTATCTGATCGACGCGGTGAGCTTTGAGCTGCTCGGCAGCTATAACGGCATGAGGTACAGGTCGGCTTCCGACGTCTCTTATGACGATATGGCCGGGCATTGGGCGGAATCCGTCGTAAACGAACTGCTCGAAAGCGGCTATTATTATACGGACGGCGATAAATTCATGCCCGGCGAGCGCATCACGCAGGAGGGCTTCCTGCACTATCTGTACGCGCCCGAGCGGAGTTATTATTACAACAGG
>JAISBV010000095.1 GCA_031266025.1 Eubacteriales Family XIII. Incertae Sedis bacterium | reverse complement strand
GACATGGCGAGTATCAGGAGCAATTGCCTGGCGGGGAGCGTGATGCCCATAAACGCTCCGACTATCAGCGTGCCCGCCATGCTGATTATCGCGCCGAACGTCGCGCCGAGTATCTTGCCTATTACGAGCGAATAGCGCGACACGGGCGACACGAGCATCTCTTGGTTGAAGTCAGTCTCGCGGTCCTCGACGAGCGAGGTCATATTCATCGACACCATCATGAACAGCATATTGACGAGCATTCCAACGAGCATGAAGCCGCCGAAGTCGAAATCCAAGCCGCCCGCCATGTTCTGCATGAGGTTCCCGCCTATCATGCCCATCATCATGACAGGCGTGGCGAGGCTGACTAATATGGTGCTCGGGGATTTGAACAGCAGCGTGATCTCACGCGCCATAACAGTCAAAACAGTGTTCAGCTCCCTGAACACACGCGAATTTTTTCGCGTCAAAATCGTATCGTTCACGCCGCGTCGCCCCCTTTCAAAAATTCTACGTATGCGTCCTCGAGCGACGGCAGGCAGACCCTCGGGGTCGGGTCGAAATTGACGGTGCGCTTCATCTCGTCCGGCGAGGCGCAGACCGCTATTTTGCCGTGGTTGATGATGCAGACCTTATCGACGTTTTCCGCCTCGTCTATGTAGTGCGTCGTCAGGAAAACCGTGGTGCCGTACCGTTTGCGCGTGTCGTCGATGTACTCCCAAAGGCTGCGGCGGCTCACAGCGTCCAGCCCCTGCGTGGGCTCGTCGAGGAACAGCACGTCCGGCGTGTGGATGAGGCTGCGGATTATCTCAAGTTTGCGCTGCATACCGCCCGACAGCTTCTTGACGGGCCTGAACAGCGCGTCCTCTATGCCGACTATTTCCGCGAGCTCAGTGACCTTTTTGCGGTACGCGGCGGGCATGAGCTTGAACGTGGGGCGATAGCCGCACATGCCGTAAAGACAGGCATGGAAGCGGATGTTCTCCTCCGCCGATAGGTTGGGGTCGAGGCTGGGCTGCTGAAAGATGATGCCGATCTTTTCGCGCACGAGGCGCGCCTGCGTTTCCGCGTCGTAGCCCGCGATTTTCACTTCGCCGGACGTCTTTGAGAGCGTGGTGGTGAGGATGGAGATCGTCGTGGTCTTGCCCGCGCCGTTCGGGCCGAGAAAGGCGAAAAACTCTCCCTGCTCAACGCCAAAGCTGACGCCGTCAACTGACGGTTCCTTCGCGCCCTTGTAGCGCTTTACGAGGTCGTTCACCTCGATGACCCGGCTCATTGCGTGTCCCCGAACGCGCCGAGCGCGAGCATGATGAGAAAGATGGTGAAGCTCATAAAAAAGTACCTCCGCTTTATTTGATGCCAGCATTATACGGCGCCAAATTAAACGCAAGTTAAAGTCAAATTAAACAAATTGTAAACGGATGAATTCGCTTGTCACGGCTGCGCCGTAACAAACGAGATACGAGGGCTTGGCTCTCGCGCTGCGGCGCTCGCGAACGATATTGCCATAGCGCGGCAGGAAAAGCAATTCCGCGAATACGCGTTTGTGTTGAATCGACACCCGGTATACGGTTTGGACGGGCTCTTTGAAACGGTCACATTTTGCTTTGAGGATACTGAGCTGACTAAGAGCGTGGGATGCCGCGCACCGCAGCTTTTTTGAGGAAATTTTAAGAAGCGTCATCACAATAAATTTCAATAGCCCCCGCAGTCGCGCGGACATTGAGAAGCTCAGGATCCATTACCTTTTGAATTAACAGATCCATCGCCCTCAAAAATTCCTTTTTTGTGAGCAGATTGTCATACCATAAAGCGCCCGCGTCATGCTTGCTCGCGGTATACAGCGTGTCATAAAATAGGCTGTATTGCTCCTGTCCGAAGAAATCATACACGCTGTACGTGTAGAAATTCATCGCCACACCGCTGTAAGTCCCCGGCCTGTGTCCCAAGGTCGCGCCGTTGTTCAGCGGCAACACAAAGGAAGAAGAATAAGACCAACCGGTCCAAACAGTCGGGCCGTGGGGAGAGTAGATGTATTCAGGTTTTTTGTCGTATGTATATATAGTATAATGGCCCGGACCCGGCCTGACGTGAAGCTCGGGGATGCCGTCGTGATTCATGTCGTAGACCGCGTAAGTCCAAAGATAATCCTCCCACGGCACATCGCCTATTCTGTCCCAATCCATCTTGAGTCCTTCCGCGATGGCGGGCGTGTATGTGCCGTTTTCGTCCCGTTTGCCGTAACCGCCCCGCAAAAAATCATCATATACGGCAAGGGCGCGCACGTAATCCGGGTCGAGCGTCAAAACCGGCATCGATTTCGAGTATTCGTCGTCGCTTGCGCCGACGGCGTCGTCCGCCGGAAACCCGTCAAACGGTGATCTTTGCGGTTCCACAGGCGCGTCCGCGTCAGTCAAAGCCTCTATAAATTCGGCCGGGTCATCGGCGTCGTCGGCTATCCTGCTGTTGTAAAATGTGAATCCGGCGGCAATCAGCAGAATGATCGCCCCGGCAGTAACGCACAGTTTTTTCATCTCACGCTCTTGCCTTTACATGGTAAATTTGGCGATAAGACCATCCAACAAATCTGTATCTTTTTCATAAAACCGCAACACCCGCAATATGAGAGACTGCTCTCGCCGCCGCTCTCCGCCCGGCTCAAGCCTGTGAAATTTCTCTGCCTCATGTTCCAGTACGGTCTGTATTTCCCGGTAATCCTCCCGTTCGTTGATGACATACAGCGCCAATAAGTCAATACAATATGTATATCCCACCACATCATACCACAGGCTTTTGTCATTTCTAACAGCCGGTTCGTAATCTTTGACGACAGCGGCGACCAAATTAACCAAAGGCTTGGATTCGATAAAAGGCAACAGTCTTAATCCGTGCTGTTTGTTCAACGGAGCATGGGCAAAGGATTGCAGCTTGCCAATGAATTTTTGTGCGAGCTTCTTGTTTTCGCTGTCCCAATCCGCGATTTTTGACGGCAGAATTTCGTGTATCGGATTGCGCGAGTAGTGCGCAAGTTTATAGACAACGTTTTCTTTGTCGCCGCCGATGAAGGATGACCATCCATTCATCCCGTCTTGCACGACATCCTTATAAGTGGCGAACACGTTTTTACCGATTTCGCACTTGGCGTTGGTCTCCAATTTTTGAAACAAATCCTGCGCTTGCGGTGGGGAAAAGCGGAATGCTTCAGCCAGCACCGCTGTCATAGCGCCTTCCAACTGTGGATGTGTCAATTTCAGCTTTTCTTCTTGAATCAAAGCCTTTGCAATCCCAAACAGATAGGCAGCAACTCTTTGTCTGTCCCATACGCTCACATAGTCAAAGGGTATATCCCTTTTTTGAGCGTACATTTCAGTCAATTCTTTCCCTACTGATTGAATCTGTTGCCTGAAATAATCATCATGTTTTTTGCCGAGCAACTTATCAAACAAGCCCATTTTGCGTCCTCCTATTATTCAAACGCTTTTATACTCTTTGATATTCTCCACTGAAAAACTCTGTCAGTTATCTCAATCCTGTCTTGAAAGGAAGTAGAGTATTTTAGAATCGGTAATCTCATCGCAACATTCCAAAGCGATGCAATCCTTTTGATAACACCCGGATTTATCATTTTTTTGCAAGATATGGTCGCAAACATTTAGAATCCTGTCTTCCTCATTTTTATCAATCGCCCCCAATGTTTCCGGGGAAGTAAAAATAACATAAAAGCCCGGCAGACTGTATTCGGATGACGCGCTATGAAAAAATACGTATTTAACGGTTTCCCAACCCAACCGGATAGCTTGACGTATCTCTTCTGTGCTTTCCCGAGCGAGAAACTCCACGCATTGTATGTCAAATGAGCGAATCTTCACGGAAAGATGTTTCGGCAACTGCTTTAACCGCCAACCGTGCCGCCGCGCCAAAGTGCGGAAATATTCGGCAAATTCATCATCGTGTTCTTGCAGAATCCCTTTTGCAGTCAATGCATCCGCGACGGAGTGGACATATATCTCGACAGTCCCGGATTCATATTCTATCGCCACAACATCTATAGCAAGTCCGTTTATGTATTTGCCCAGTTCCAAATAGAGCGGCGCAGTATCGTTGTATGTGCCGTTTTCAAAATCAAGGACGAGGCTTTTACGCGAGCTGTAGTTGACTGATGACATATGTTATCCCCCTTTTTACGACGACGAAGCCCAATACCAATGCTCTTTCTTCTTCACAAGCTCCCGCAAGTCGTCCGCCCTGACAAAAGCGTAAACCGCCGATTCGGAATTTTCGGACAGATACGCGTAGCCCGAAAAGTTGTCGAGGACGCCGAGGTTTGCCGTTGCGTCTTTTGACCGCTTGGATAATCGCCGCCGCAACCATTCCGATGATAATAACGCCGACAGCCAGCCAATAGAAAGGCATCAGGAAAACGGTTATGACCGTCACGGCGTCCCATTGGAACCACACGAGCAACAGAACGAACAAAGCCGTCGCGGAGAAAATTATCTCGGTAAAATCGCGGTGTTTTAGGCTTTTCACTTCGTTGCTCCCACTTCTCGGCATTTTTCACGTTCTCATGCCGATTATAGCATAGCGGCGCGTTCAAAACAACATAAAAAGTGAGGAGTCTAAACCCGGCGCTATTGACGATTCCTCGTAACTCGTAGTATAATGAATGTACAGACAAGGGAAGCTGGTAGAGTATGGCTGAGGATAGAATGTTTCGGCATGGAGGACTCGAAAGTGAGCAAAATGGGACAGGAACTTATTTCGGCACTACAGGAAGCGTTAGATGACGCCGAGGGGAAAATCGAACTTCGAACCACGCGCTTGAGCGTGTCTCCGGTCGCGAAAAAAATCAGCGCGGAGGAAATCAAGGAAATTCGGAAAGAGCTCGGCATGACTCAGGGCATGTTCGCCACGGTGATCGGCGTGTCCTGAAAGACCGTGGAATCGTGGGAAATCGGCAGATACACGCCTGACGGCGCGGCGCGGCGGCTGATTTCGGTCATACAGCAAGACCACAGCTTTCCAGAACGCTATGGCATCGTGGATAGAGCATAATTGAGAACGGCGAATAGGGCGTTCCCGTGCCCAGCTAAACAAATTGTAAACCCGGCAGGAAAATTTCAAACGCCGCGCCCTTGCCTATCTCGCTGTCTACCGATATGCGCCCGCCGTGCAGCTCAGTGATTTTTTTGACGAGCGACAGGCCCAGGCCGTTGCCGCCGAGCGCGCGGTCGCGCGCCTTGTCCACCTTGTAGAAGCGCTCGAAGATATGAGGCAAATCGTCCTTAGATATTCCGGCGCCCGTATCGGCGATCCTTACAGCGTTGTTCTTAAGCGACACGCGGACGACGCCGTTTTCGGGCGTGAACTTTATCGCGTTGACGAGCAGATTTATCCACACCTGCGACAACAGCTCCTCGTCGCCGTTTATCACGCATCCTGACAGCTCCGCCTCGACGGTCAGGTTTTTGGCCGACCATTGAGGTTCTAATGTTAAAACAATGCCTGCCAACTGCTTGTCGAGCCGGAATTCCGCCTTATCCAGAAGATTGTCGCCCAGCGCGGACAGCTTCAGCAGATTGTCGCTGAGGCTGGACAAGCGGCGGCTCTCCGACTCGATGATCCCGGCGTAGCGCCGCCGCTCGCCGGCGGGCAGCGCGTCGTTTTTCAGCAGGGCCGCGAAGCCGCCTATGGAGGTCAGCGGAGATTGGATCTCGTGAGACACGTTGGAGATGAAGTCCTGCCGCATCGTCTCAAGCGTGCCGAGGTTCCGCGCCATGTCGTTTACAGCTTTGGCGAGGTCAGCAAAGTGTTCGTCGTCGTTTTCGGAGAGCAGCACCGAAAAGTCGCCTTGGCTTATGCGCTCCATCGCGCCTAAAATTGTATCCCACGGGCCGTGGCGTTCGTTTATATGGTTGCGCGCGAAGAAAAACCGCATGACCCACGAAACCGCCGCGAAAAACCCAAAGCCGAACCACAGCGATACGAGCATCGCGGCGGCATCGGACATTTCCGGCAGCAGCTCGACGATAAAATACCCTCCGGCCACACACAGCGTCATCATCGCCGCGACGCTCAGCATACCGGCAATAATTTTCAGCCGGGTGAACGGTCGCTCTTTCATGTCGTTTCAACCTCCAAACGGTACCCGAGCCCGCGCACCGTGGTTATTTTGAAGCCCGACGTTTCGGCGGGGAAGCGCTCGCGCAGCCGCCCGATATGTACGTCGAGCGTCCGCTCGTTGCCGTCGAAGCCGTAGCCCCAGACGTCCTCTATCAGCCGGTCGCGCGAGAGCGTCCTGCCCGGGAAGCCCGCAAGTTTGAACAGCAGCTCAAACTCCTTGCGCGGTATGTCCTCTCTAACTCC
>JAISBV010000087.1 GCA_031266025.1 Eubacteriales Family XIII. Incertae Sedis bacterium | reverse complement strand
GGGCGTTACCCCGTCATTCCACCATTCGGATTGTCAGTTCTCCTAAGACTTCAAGCTTTTCAGCCTTACGCCTCAGTGCCTAACCTTTTCAGTTAGGAACGTGTCGCACGGTTATCGTTCCCATATCCCTCCAGGAGATTAATGATGCCCCATACGCCGAGACCGGCGCCAAGAGCGACGACGAGTGTTTTCAACACGTCTATGGCCGTGGTAAAAAATTCCATGGTATTTACCTCCAATTTAATCTGATTTTTGGCTGACTACCCATATTGCGTGAGTAGGAGCGCGAATTGACGGGAGCGCGTTTTGCATGGTTTTTCCCTCCTTGCTGGAAGCGGTTAATTTTCGCCGCAGCCGGTCTCAGTGTCGCCGAAGAAAAACGACGGCTGAACGCCGCAGCCTATATGGGCCATATACTTGTTCAGAAGTTTTCGGCCAAAATAGATGTGGTACTCAAAATCAAGGTGCGAAATGTCGCGCGGGAAGCCTTGGCTCTCAAGCCACTTGTCCACCGCGTCCGGCACATAGTCGTCATAGCGGATGGTGACGCCGACCATGCCGTAAGGCAGGGCGGCGATATGCCCCAAACCGAGGCTTAGTTTCTCAATGATCGCGGCGACGGCGTGACCGTGCGGAAGCCCGCTTGCGGAGTAAATGCCGAGATGAGCCGCGATCTCGGTGGCCGTCCATTTATATTTGCCTTCACAGCCGGCGACCTCTATCCCAAAGGGTTTATACGCCGCGCGCAGGAAGTCCATGACATCCTCATATGTGGCGCGGTTATTCGCGTACCCGGTGAGTACGTTTTTCACTGCTTTGTTGAACGCTTTGAGCTGGGGAGTTGCCGAGCGCTTTTCCAGTTCTAAGCGTTCGGCGGCTTCGAGTTCATTGAAGCGCTTGACGTAGGCGAGCGTGAACAGGACGCCCTTTTCTCCTGTCAGTTTGTGGGCGATGAGTTCCGCGCCCATCTTAGTGATGAGGTAGCGCGGCATGACTTTGTTTTGGGCGTTGACATAGCTACTCTCGACAAAGAAATCGGAGACCCCAATTTTGGGGAGTCCGATTTTAGCCATGATTTCACGGTATTTGCCGATATCACGGAGCAGATGGTCGTGTCGCTTGCCGATGCACTCGGCGGCTTCGCGGCTGTCAATGTAGGCGCCGCCGTTTATCTTAATGATGCTCAGTTCGTTCATTTTGGCTTTTCCTTCCCGTATTATTTTTGATTTTTGACAGGCAAAAACCGCCCTTCAAACGAGAGAGGGCGGCAATCGGCAGAGGTCTAAATTGGTTCCAGATCCTCCTGGTAATCCTGATAATCCTCAAAGCCGGCACTACCGGCAGGGGAGAAAAAATCCCCCGCAGTATCCGGCGTCTCTGGCATTTCCTCGTCAGGCGGGATATACTCAAAATAGGCGTATTCCTCGTCAGGTTTTACTTTTAGACGGGTGCTGACATATGCCCCGATGTCAAAGGCGTTTTTTGGCTCGGCGTCCGAAAGATACTTGTAGCGGGGGTGCCTGACGAGGTCATACTTGTCGGAGAAGAACGGACGGACGCCGCGCAACTGGAGTATGCACTTTGATCCGTCCATCACCGAGAGTTCGTCAACCGACATGAGTTCTTTGCCGACTTTCTGGTAGCTCTGGCTGAATGACGGGGAGTTGCCTTTAGAAACGCTGTTGTTTAGAAGATATATTGTCTCCTTGCCCAGCGCCTCCGACAGGTCTTTGAGCGTGGTCTTTTCGCTGCCGCCGAGAAAAATCCGGGCGTCATGAGGTAAGTTAAGCGATAGCGGAACCGCTACCGCCGCTCTCCCTCCCGAACCGGACGTACACGTCTCCGCGTATCCGGCTCTCTGTTTATCTTATTGCTTGCCGAGATAACCTATGAATGGATCTTACTATGGCATTCCGGACATACAGCCAGCGTTTTACGCCGCCGTTCCAACATGAGCAGTTCCCACGCCGTTTCCCTTCTAAGGTCTTTGAGACGTTTTACTTGGTGAAGCGCGATGTCGGCGGTTTTCTTGTTGCACAACTCGCAAAGTCCCAACTTAATGCGGTTTTTCAGACTGTTGAACTTGTCGTACTTCTGATAGTGCGGCAGCAGGCTGACTTCGGCCGGCATTGTTTCCAACTTTCGTCTAAAGCCTTGGTTATAAAATACTGCCTGCTTACTCCCGCTTTTTGTCGGGTACTCCACCGTGAAATTGTCGCCCTTAAAGTATCTGTCCTTAATCCTGTGGACATTCGTTTTGTATTTATTCGCGAAGGTTTTGAACATGCTGTACTTCATGATGTTGGCGAATATGCCTATCTTGTATGAATCGTTCGCCAGAGAGTAGAAATTGTACAGCCCACGGATTTCGGAATTGTAGGCGGACAGGATTTCGATGTCCGATTTGTTAATGAGCTTACCCCTATGCAGGGCTTTGTATTTTTCCTTGCCGTTGTCGGTCAGAACAACCTTTATTGCTTTGTACTCAAGCAGTTTCCCTACCCATTTTTCACGCGGAACCAGTAACTTCACCACATAGCTGTGACAGCGTTGCGTTCTGCCGTCTTTTTTCTTGATCGCGATTTGCTCCCGCGATACTGTAATGTCATACCCAAGGAAACGGGCGCGGTCACCGGTATGCGTGATTTTGGTCTTTTCCTCTGAGATTTTCAGCTTCAGCGTGTTCGCCAAGAACTGTTTTACATCGGTTTTGACCATTTGGGCGTCCTCTTTACTGCCGATAACGCCAATAATAAAATCATCGGCGTATCGTACATATTGAATGGCTTTGTACCCGCTATCGTTGGCAACCGCCGCCGGCAACGAGCGCATTTCCGTTTGCAGGGATTTCAGTGTCTTTGTCCGAATCCGTTTTTCCTTATCGGTCAGACCCTCCCAAATTTTTGCGCCATCCCGTTTGTACTTTTCGACCTGATATTTCGCGGCGTGATACTCATGGCTTCTTTGCCGCTTCTTCGAGCTTCCAACGTCGAACCTTGGTTTATACTGCTCCATATACTTGTCCAGATTATCCAGATATATGTTCGCAAGTATTGGGCTAATCCCAGACCCTTGCGGAGTACCGCAATAGGTTTTGTGATATTGCCATTGCTCCATATACCCAGCTTTCAGGAATTTCCACATCAACGCAATAAACGCTTCGTCGTCAATGCGCCTGCGTAACAGGTCTATCAGTACATGGTGGTCAAAACTGTCAAAACAGGCTTGGGTGTCGCCCTCAACAAACCAATGTGCGCCCGTGAAGGTGTCATGGATTTGTTTCAAGGCGGTATGACAGCTTTTTCTCGGTCGGAAGCCGTGAGAACTTTTATGGAAGTTCGGCTCAAATATGCTTTCCAGTATCATTCTGACAACTTCCTGCACGAGCTTGTCATCCCCGGAAGGAATGCCAAGCGGACGCTTTTTCTTGCTGTTGTTCTTTTTCGCAATATACTCGCGCCGTGCAGGGTTTGGCTTGTAACTGTGGTCTTTTAGAGAGCAAATGATTCCCTCTATCCGTTTTTCGCTCATATTGTCCATAGTTGTGCCGTCAACCCCGGCGGTCATGCTACCTTTATTGGCGTAGATATTTTTATATGCCAGATAGTATAGGTCGGGGTTGTACAGGTTCCGATATAACCGTTGAAACCTGTAATTTTCGTCCTTCGATTTTTCGGTCAAACTTTTTAATACCGCAATCGGATTTCTCATAGTGCCTCTCGCACCGTCCTTTTTTTTGGTACTAAGTGATAAACTGCTCCCCTTCGCCATGTAGCAGAATTACCTGCATCCGTTTTTACGGCTTTCCCTGTCGTTTCAGGGTTAGCGGACTACTACGGGAGCTGTGTAACCATGCCCGCGAATGAGCGGATTTAGGTCATCCCCATTTAGACTTACCAAAACTTTAGCTTTTCGTGTTCTCGGATACGACTTTCGCCATTCGCCGCTGTCTTGCGGCTGCCTGATTTCCGAGTATCACATATCTGCGCAACATGGAAACGCAAATATCGGAAATTCTGTGCGTTACATCTCTTTTCGCACATGGGGCCGGGTTCCCCGGCTCTGGCTATCGTTCAGGCAGTTTAGCTTTTATCCTCATACACGAATTTTCATTCTTGGGCAGCGTGGCTCCTAAGAGCTTCCGGCTCACGCGGGCCCTCGTCCCGGTTGGAACAGCGACATGCTACACTCCCCGTCCGGTTTCCCTTTCGGATAAGTCGCAGAATGATAGGTTGCTTTCCATGTGGCGAACCTCCTTGTTTTCGCGCTTTTATGGATTGCTTGATACTTTTTCCTACCGCTTGCTAAAGGCGGTATTTCGGTAAATCCGCGCAGACATTTGATAAGCGCCTGTCTGCTTATGGGCGCACCATATTGCCGATTATCGTTTCAGAGGCATCCTTGTACATCGTTTTAAGCTGTGACTGCGTTTGCAGCACAACGCAGGCCGAAATCTTGCGGCTGCGGATGGTAGCTATTAGTTTGTCAAAATTTGGTATTTGCCCGATGTTGGCAAATTCATCCAGGAGAAACCTGACGTGGACGGGCAGTTCGCCGCCGTAAACCGTGTCGGCCCTGTCACACAAGAGGTTAAACAACTGACTGTACATCAGGGCGGCGACGAAGTTGAACGTGACGTCTGTGTCGCTTATGATGATAAACAGAGCGGTTTTTTTATCGCCAATCGTGTCAAGCTCCATCTCGTCGTAGCTCATAATCTCACGGAGTTCCCGGATGTCGAAAGGGGCAAGTCTCGCGCCGCAGCTTATAAGGATCGACTTAGCTGTCTTGCCCGCCGCCAATTTGTACTTTTTATACTGCCTGACGGCGAAGTGCTGCGGCTGCGGGGAAATACCTTTCTCCGGATCGCCTTTTTCCAGATTCTCGAACATGATGTCCACCGCGTTTTTGAAGTCCGCGTTTTCTTCGTGGACTTCCATTGAGTTGATAAGTTCGACCAGCGTGTTCATGTTCTGTTCTTCTTCCGGTCCTTCGTAGTGGATAAAACCGATTAGGGCGCAGTAGAGCAACACCTCTGCCTTGACCCAAAAATCTTCTCCGCTTCTTGCGTCCTCGCCCCTTGTATTCGCTATGAGAGCCGTGGTGAATTTGAGTATATCTCTCTCGCTGCGAATGTAAAAAAACGGATTGTAATGCAGAGATTTTTTGAAGTCTACCGTGTTCAGAACCTTGATTTCATACGGCTCATAGACGATTTTGCCTCTCCTGCGTACCACCTCCGTGATTTTGTCGCCGTGCCTGTCTTTAAGCGGTTCCCCGTTTTTTCCGAGTTTCACCTGTACTTTTGGAGCGCCACGCCGGAGCAGTTTCCCGCACTCAACCAGAATTGTGTAGAGTAGGAATGAGCCGCCTTGTCGCATTGCTGCGATAGGTTTGCCCAGACCTCTCCCAGAACCGGACTTACACCTCTCGATGTATCCGGCTCGCCATTATTGCTTTCAAACCAACGCATTTCAAGGATGATGGATTTTATGATGACAGCCTTTACAAACAGCCAAGGTCTTACGCTTTTTGGCTATCATAACAATTTCCCAATCTTGCCTTCCTTTGAGGTTCTTCACTTTGTTCACATGGTGTATCTCAAGTGGCACATCAGTTTTTCCGCACAACTCGCAGACCTCGGCAGTCAACCGTTGTTCAAATGTCGTGGTCATTCCTGCGTGCCTTGCTCCAAAGTTAATTATTACGTCATTGAAACTATCAGCATTCTTACAGTCCTGATACTTTGCAAACTCGCGGTATTTCTTTCCTTTTGCAGTATTGTAGGGGATGCCCCAGCCACCATTTTTAATATGGTATTTGTCAATCATTTTCCTGCTGGTGCTGCCATGCTTTCCTGCAAGAGTTTTAAGGCAACTGTATTCCATAAGATACGCAAAATAGTCCAGTCTCGTAAAATTGCTGGCTAACCCGTAATAATTGCATATTCCCCGAAGCTCGGAGTTGTAGGAGGATATGATTTCCAAATTTGTACACCGATAGAGGTATTTTCTTGGAGCAGGCTCAATTACTCCGTTTTTGGTTTGTCTGACAGCTAATTTGCCGAATAGAAAGGGCATGATTTTATCCGCAAATGGTATATTCAGCTCTACCTTGTTGTTTAGGGTTCGCGAAAGACTGCCTCTGCCATTGGGTTTCAATTTCTGCTCTCTGCGTACTCGAACATCGTAGCCTAAGAATCTTGCGTACTGATTGCTGTGGGTAATCAGCGTTTTTTCATCTGACAGTTCCATTTTCAACACTTGGCTGATAAAATCCGAAAACTGTTGCTTGATACGTTCGCAGTCCGATTTATCGCCCTTGACACCAATGATAAAATCATCCGCATAACGAATATATTTCATCACTTTATCAGTTTTGGACGCATAGGGGACTTTGTGCATTTGGGCTTTTAAGAGCTTCATCTGCTTTAGGAGGTCGGATTTCTTCTGCCCGGTTGCCGTTTTCAAAAGTTTTCTTGTGTAATCTCTTGAACCGGCAAGTTTTCCGTATTCAGCAGTATATGCCCTCTCTTTTTGCTTGAAAAACTCCGTTGCTATCTTTGCTGCGAACTTGTCCAACTCATTCAGATAGATATTTGATAAAATTGGCGAGACAATTCCACCTTGCGGACAGCCGGAATAGGTTTTGTGGTATACCCAATTCTCCATATATCCGGCTTTTAAGAACTTCCAAATGAGCTTCATCAGCCGTGCATCTTTAATTTTGCAACTCACGATGTCAACGAGGGTATGGTGGTCGATGTTGTCAAAACAGCCTTTAATATCGCCCTCAACAAACCATGTTACACCTGTAAATTCCTTTTTTAAGGACTTTAAGGCAGTATGACAGCTTCTGTTCGGGCGAAATCCGTGGGAATGGTTTGAAAATGTCGGCTCATAAACAGCTTCCAATATCATTCTCAAAACTTCCTGAACCAGTTTATCTGTAAAAGTCGGTATTCCCAGCGGACGCTTTTTCGTGCTGTTTTGCTTCTTTTGGATATATTCACGACGAACGGGTCTTGGAGCATAAGTTTCATCAGTCAAGGAAGCAATTATTTTGCTGATTTTCTCTGTACTAAACCCATCTGCCGTATCTTCATCCACACCTTTTGTTGATGCGCCTTTGTTTGCATAGAGATTTTTGTACGCAAGGTAGTATAAATCTGGTCTTAGCATATAGCGGTAGAGCCTTGTGAAGATTTCCTCGTTGTTGTTCCTTGAGTTTTTGCTGATTCTGTCTAAAATCTCGATTGTTGGCTTCATTGTGAGGTTTTCCTCCCTAATCAAATTCCGATTTTAGACCGCAGTAACTGTTCCCCTTCGCCATGTAAAGGTAATTGACCCTCGCGGACTACTATGGGAACTCCGTTACCATATTGGATATTCAGCGTCATCTCTCTTGCCTTGTGAGGGCTTGAGATTTATCCCCCGTTAGAGCATTTCGCATAGCTCTTTTGAGCGTTCCAACTTAGGTAATCCCCGGTTAATGTGATGAGTAGGCAAATGCGGATTGTCGGATATGCTTTCGTTTCGTTATTTCCAGTTCTCTGGTTTGTCATATGAATTATTGATAACCCATTACACAAGGGTACAATGTAATGTTATTCATATCAGAGGTTGATGCCATCGCTTAAAGCAATGGGTGCATATACATTCCTCCACCCGGACCCAACGGGGACTTGAAACTCGCATTCAACATTCTGTAGTTTTATCCTCATATCCGCTTAACGTTGCGGTTCAGCCGTACCCCTGTGTATGGAGCAACTTACCGCTTTCCTGCCATGCTATAGTCCCGTGCCAGCTTTCGCCTTTCGGTTGGGCAGGTCGTTTCCACCGTTATCGTAGTGGGTAGTGCCTTACTCTACTTCTCATCACACCCTATCCGGGCGCACGCCTTTCGGATCGGTTATGACATAGCTGCTGTGCATCTGCATCAAATTCGGTTTGACCCAGAAGCGGGTCTTGCCGGAGCCGCTGCCGCCTATTACCAGCACATTTTTATTCCGCGCGTATTTCGGGTTTTTGGGCCTGCCGTCAAGCATGAGCGATTCCGTGGCGGTAAGGATGACGTTGTTATAGGGTCTGGGATCAACATAGGGCTCAATGTCCTTGGCGTTTCCCCAGCGCGCCGAGCCGTATTCAACGTCCTTGCGCCATTTTTTGGCGTGTTTCTTTTTATACAGCACTGTCAGATAAACAGCCGCCGCGCCGGCAAACCCGGCGCAGAGGTCGAGAGGGGCAAATGACGGGAGCGGCGAGGGGGACGCCGCGCTTAAATTCGCCGCGCTGTTGATGAACTTTTGCAGAAGATCCTGTCCCGGCGCGGTTCGCACCGCCTGTCCGATTTTATCGGACAGCCAGAACAAAAAGGCGTAGGGCAGATTCGGGAGAAGGCAGCGCTTGAATTTTGCTGTGTCTATCAAAGTTCATGCCCTCCTCTGCTCCTGTTCCTGACTGGCGGGGCCATCTGCCGCGCGAGTTCTTTCGCTTTCTCCAGACGTTCAAGCAGCGAGGGTTTGCGGACTTTGATTTTAAGCTGCGCCTTGCTGTATTCTCCGAAGGCCGCTGTTATGGCGTCCGCGTCTTTTGCCTTGAAGAAGGCGAGCCATTTCGGGGGCGACTCGGAATCGTCGCGTTTGAGGGAGAAACCCACGTTGTATTTGCGGGCGACGCGGGAAAACGAACCGATGTTGTCGCCGGAAATTTCAATATTGGAGAGCGCCGCGCCTTGCCTGGCTAGCGATTTGAGGCTCTGCCTGCCAACTTTGCCGGCCGGCGCCCGCGCTTTTTTGAGAAACGCCCGCATAGCGCAGGCAAGAAGCCGTCCTGTGATTTTAGCGGCTTTGACCGACAGAGCGACAGTCTTTTCGTTTATCTGTTCCTGCAATTCTTATCCGCCTCCTATCCGCTCAGATCCTGGGCGTTGTGAATTTTGGCTTTCATAGGCACGGCTCGCCCGTCCGCTCCCGCCCGGCGCGATTGGCGGCGTTACGGGCGCCGGCTTCTTCTTTCGCTTTTTCAAGAGTCTCGGCGAGCGACGGTTTCCTCGGGGGTTCGGCCGGACTCAGCTCGCGTTTGTATTTTCGCGCCCAATAGGGATGCAGACTTGTGAACGTATGGCCATCAAAACCACAAACGACGATACCGCCCTTTCCGCGTACAATCGCGCCGTGAACCTGCTTCCCGTACTCTCCGTTAACGCCTTGCCCGTCAATGTAAAGCGCCTCGACATCATATTTACCTCCGACGATTTTCCTGATCGCGCTTTCGGTCATAGGGATCACTGCATCCTCCAGTTTTTCGCCGTACCTGGCGGCGAGAATGTCAATACTCGGCTTCTGCCCGGGTATCGGCTCGCATTTGCTCCCGTTTGCCTCCATTAATTCCGCTAATTGGCATATATGATAGTCATTGTGGTATTTGCCGATCAGAGTAATATGCACTTCGTCGAGGAAGCGGCATTTCAGACTTTCCACCCTGCCGTCATAGCCGGAGGTAAACTTGACGCTGTCGCCGTCTTTGACGGTAAACAAGGTTTTGTGGTTGCTGTCTATAAACCGGATGCTTTTCCGTATATCTTCCATTTCTTTTACTTCCTCTCTGTTTGTTTTTACTTCCTCTCTGTTTGATTGGAGCGCTTCGTTCCAGTCCTTGTGGCCGCCGGGCGGGAGTAGGCGCGCCGCTGATATTCCCGATAGTTCCGCAATTTTTGCCGCCGTGAGGTTTCCGGTCTCGTCATTGTCCGTGCAGACTATAACGGTCTTGACTGCGCCGCGGCGTTCAAGGAAATTGCTCAGCGCTGTGATTGCCGCGCCGCTGAGCGACAGCCGCCATCCGTCAAATTCCGGTTCTAAAGAGGCGTGTGAGAGGGCGTCGATAGGCGACTCGAAAATGGCGGCGGCCTGAGCGGCGGGGTTTTTCGGCGGCAAAGTGAACCCGAAGCGCTTATCCGAACCGTCCGCGTCACGCTTGAAGTCGCCGGATGTTCCGCGCAGGGCGGCGAAGCGGGCTTTGCCGTCGTCGGAGCGCCCGATGAAAACGCAGTTATGCCACTGGGCTGATTCATACAGCAAGCCGCGGGCAATGCACTCCAGAATCAGAGCCTTGTCAATTCCCCGCCCCTCCAGATAGGCGATAACCCGTTCGTTATCGCGGTTTCGCGGCGGGAGTTTAAGCGGCCCATTCTCCTTCGGTTTTACTGCGCCGGGTGCTCCTGCCTTCGGCGCGATGATTTTTGCAGACCTGTGATCCTCGCTGGCAAGATGACGCACCGCGTTGGCGAATCCGAATCCGCGCACTTTGATTAGGTAGTCGATCACGTTTTTGCCGCCGATCCCCCGGCTGTGCCAGTTCCATAAACCATTTGATATTTCCAGCGATTCATGATCTTTAAGATAATAGGCGCTCCCGACGCGCCGAATGTTGCCCGGCTCGCGCGCGAGAACATAATCCTCAATGCTGATTGCCTTTGCCCGCTTGATCTGCTCTCGGCTTACTCCCGGCATTGGAAATGCCCCAGTTTTCTTTTGATTCGGCCACTGCTGGCAGCCTCGGCGCGAATGTTTTCAAAATCACATGCTTCGCGCCCACAAGACTTGCTTTCCCGTTTATAGAACAGGCAGGAGCGGCAGTCCAAATCTTCGATGTGATACTCAAATCTGTGAGTTTTTGTGGTTGAGGTCATTTTTTGCGTCTCCTTGAAGTTTTTATGCGAAACAAAAAATGCCCTGCGTTCCCGTAGGAAGGCAGGGCGGCGTTTGTGGGTCTGTTGCTACTTAATGACTATGGTGGGATAGATCAGTTCAAAAGAATCGCTCATGCAGGCGCACCGCCTTTCCAGGCTCTCAGCAGTTTGATAATGACCGCCTCTATTTGCTTCGGGGAATACTCCGGCGGGAAGAATTTACGGAACCGCGCTCCGCCTGTCGGTTCGCCTTGCGGCGGTTTTTTATCCTCTGCGAGTACCGCGTCAATCACTTCATTCGTGAGCGTCCCAGCCTGTTTCAGCTTTTTTAGCCGCACGGTCTGCGAGAGAGACGGCCGGACGCCGTGCCTTTCCATCGCTTCCGCGACCAGATGCTGTTCGTCATACGAGAGATATGACAGTTCCACAGCGGGGTTGAAGGCGAGCCCGCGGGCGTCGACCTTGTCGAGCAAGGCGTCAACAAGCTTGGTCAGCTGAATGAGCCGGTAGATTTGATTCTTGCTTTCGCCCGTTTGCGCGACCATGACCTCAAAAGAGTAATATTCGCCCTTGATGCCGCTATGGTTGAGGGCTTCCATTTTTATGCGGTACGCCCAGGCTTTTTCGCTCGGCAGCAGTTTTTCGCGCTGTTGCAGGTTTGAGTCCACCATCGCGATTGCCGCGGCCTCATCGCTCATTTCGCGGATGATAACGGGAAGTGTCGGGGTGCCGGCGATTTCACAGGCCAGCTTACGCCTGTTCCCGCAAAGCAGTTCATAGCCGCCCGCGGCGCGGGGACGCGCTAAACCGGGTTCGCGGACGCCGTGCTGTTTCACGCTCCAGACAAGCCGTTCCATAGCTTCGTCACGTTTAACTTGGAATGGATGGAATTCGGGAGGATGAAGTTCCGCGAGAGGGAGTTCTACAATTCTCTCGCCGTCAGCCGTTCCCGCCTTAAATATGTCGCCGTACCCTGCGATGGAGATGTTCGCGCTTGTTTGTTTACGCGGCATCGGCCAGCACCTCCCTCGTCAGCGCGGCATACGCCGCCGCAACCTTGCCGCTTGGGTCGTGCTTGAAGATGCTCACGCCCTGTGCTGTTGATTCGGCGGCGCGGACGGAGCGCGGGACGTATTCGCCGAATATCCTGATGCTGCTGCCGTAAGCGTTTTCCACAAGGGAGATGATCTTATGCGTGAAATTGGCGCGGCGGTCTACCATCGTCAGCAGTATACCGCTGATGGCAAGCGTTGGATTTATTTGCCGCCTGATCTGCGCGATGCTTTTCAGCAGTAGTTCCAAGCCTTTTGCGTCGAGAAATTTCGGTACGATTGGAATGATAACGCTGTCGGCGGCGGCAAGCGCGTTGACTGTCAGCAAATCAAGGGTCGGCGCTGAATCAATCAGAATGAAGTCATACAACGCTCTCACTTTGTCGATGTATTGCCGGAGAATCGTTTCCCGCCCGATAAGCGGAGCGAGCGCCACCTCAATGCCTGCCAGAGTATTGTTGGCCGGGAGCAGATCTACGCCCTCAGAATGCCGGATCAGTTCCGCCGTCCAGTCAAAGTCTGTTTCATTGATGATGTGGCTCATTACCGTCGCGAGTGTGAACGGCAGTTTGTCCGGCTCTCTTACGCCGAGACTGACAGTAAGCGA
>JAISBV010000085.1 GCA_031266025.1 Eubacteriales Family XIII. Incertae Sedis bacterium | reverse complement strand
AGCGGCGCCAGCGTCACGACCGAAAGCGCCTGCGTCTGGCCTCTCGTGAACAGGCCCGTTCCGTGCGCGCGCGGCAGGAATCCCGTCTCGCACCATATCGGGCGTATCTCCGTCGTCTTCCTGTTATCCGGTCGTATGCCGTCGTCCAGGATGAGACTGCGCACCTGTTCTTTCTTGAGGGCGTACAGCACATTGCCGATATCCTTGCCGTTGTCGGGATAAATATCCGCGAAATGCTCTTTCGTTTCCTTTTCGACCGCGTCCATATTCGCGAGCCGTTCGAGCTTATCGTATGTTTGAATGGCCGCGCGCAGCTTGTCCGTCGCGTAAGCGCGAACCGTCTCGTCCACATCCGCGGGCGGAACGTAGAACTCGATCTCGCGCTTGGGCTTGCCGACTTCGGCCACGATTTCGTCGATGAATTCGATCAGCTTCTTGATCTCCTCATGGGCAAACATTATGCCGTCCAATATGCGCGCCTCAGGCACCTCGCCGGCGCCCGCTTCGACCATCATGATCGCGTCGCGCGTACCCGAAACGACCATATGCAGCTTGCTCTTTTCGCGCTCCGGTTGGGTCGGATTGATAACGAAATTATCGTCAACCAAGCCGATAAGCACAGAACCTGTGGGGCCGTCGAACGGTATGTCCGATATGGAGAGAGCGATCGAAGAGCCTATCATGGCCGCGATCTCGGGCGGACAATCGGGATCTACGCACATAACCGTAGCCACGACTTGCACGTCGTTGAAAAAGCCTTTGGGGAAAAGAGGGCGAAGCGGCCTGTCCATAAGTCGTGAATTGAGCACGGCCTTTTCGGACGGACGACCTTCCCGTTTGATAAAACCTCCGGGTATTTTTCCCGCCGCGTACATTTTTTCCTCATAGTCACAGCTGAGCGGGAAAAAATCTATGTCCGCCCGCGGTTCCTTTGACGCGACAGCCGTCACATTGACAACCGTATCGCCGTAGCGAACAGTAACCTGTCCGCTCGCCTGCTCGCAGACCTTCCCGATTTCAAGCTGCAAAAGCCTGCCGCCGACGGCGGTTCTGTACGTCTTGTAATCTGTGAATCTCATTAACAACTACCTCCTGTTAATTCTGTTTCCGCTTCCGAATTCCGCACAGTGCGGAACACAAAACAAAGGCGAGACTTGTCCTCGCCTTTTTGTTTTCGTATTATTTTCTTAAGCCCAAACGCCCTATAAGCGTCCTGTACCTTTCGACATCCTTGTTTCTCAGATAATTTAACAAGTTTCTGCGCTGGCCGACCATTTTCAGCAGGCCCCGTCTGGAGTGGTGATCCTTTTTGTGAATCTTGAGGTGTTCGTTCAGGTCGTTGATCCTGTACGTCAGAATGGCAACCTGTACTTCGGTAGACCCTGTGTCTTTGTCATTTGTCCTGTAATCGTCAATAATTTGCGTCTTTTTTTCTTGATCAATCATAAAAATTCTCCTTTTTTGATAAACCGCCCGCCGTGTATTGCGTCGGAGAGTCGCATAACACAGCAAGGGGTAAAAATGTTACCGCTCTGTAGGCTGTGCGGTAACAAGTAAATCTTCGCCCAAAGATGAAAAACGCACGGTGTTCAATTTAGGCTCCGTTTCACAATTATATCATGAGGTGATTTGATTTGTAAAGAAATTTAGACTGTTATTTCAATATTAGTTCAATATTGCGTAACTACTCAAACTCAGACGAAAGTATAAAGAGCACTCAGCACACAGATGAGACGATCCCACTTGTGCGGTATGTTATGTTCAAACACCGGTGTCGAAGCCCGGGAAGCCTTGTCTGCGCAAGGCTTCATAAACGATAATCGCGGCGGAATTCGCGAGGTTCAAAGAACGCAAGCGTTCATTCGGCAGCATGGGGATGCGGATAGTGCGGCCGGCGTTTTCACGAAGAATCGTCTCGTCAAGCCCGGCCGTTTCTTTTCCGAACAGAAACATTGCGCCCTCCTCGAAGTCCGCTTCCGTATATAGGCGTTTCCCTTTTGTCGTAACGAAGTACATCGGGCAATTCGCGTACGCGCGCATGAAATCATCAAAGCTCTTGTGTATTCTCATGTCCACAAAGGGCCAGTAATCAAGACCGGCCCGCTTTACGGTTCGATCCGAAACCTCAAAACCCAACGGTTCCACAAGATGCAGCACAGTGCCCGTCGCCGCGCAGGTGCGCGCTATATTGCCTGTGTTCGGCGGTATCTCGGGTTCTATCAGTACAATGTGAAATGCTTTCATAATAAACGGCCCCGCGGCAAGCCACGGGGTACGCGTGCCCGGAGCTTGCGAACGGGTATTGAACCCGTTTGCATAATAAACGACAGATGATCGGCAAATACAGTTCCGCTTTTTCGCCGCCCTGCGGATTTGCGTCGACCGGCATTCCTCGCGTCATAATTCCGTCAGGAATGTCTCCAACTCGGTGTTGAATTTGACGGGATCGTCCATAAACAGGCCGTGGCCGCAATCCGGAAAGACGACAAGTTTGCTGTTTTTTATGTTTTGCGCCATATATTCTCCGTGCGCCGGGCCGCAGAGCAATCCGTTACCCGAATATGTAAGCAGCACGGGTACGGTAATATCTTTCAGTACCGGGCGGAAATCCTCCGACGCTATGGCGATGTAGAAATATATCATCGCGTGAGGGGTGTTGCTCCGCATTTCGGCCAAGGCCAAACGGTAGCGCTCCGAATCCTTGGGGAAGCCATTCACCAACGCCAAAGGCAAGAAGAAATCGGAGGCCAAATCCCAATCCTGTACAGCCAAAGCCAGAAAATCAATCGTTTGCTTCGCGTCAAGCGTTCCGAGTTTCCATTCGTTATCGCTCACGACCTTGGGCGTCATGTCGATCAGACATATCTTATTCACGTATTGACAGCCGAATGCTCTGACATAAGCCAAGAGTGTGCTGGTTCCCATAGACCATCCCACCAAGTTCACTTTATTGAGACCCAAACTCTCAATCAGCTCATGCAAATCCTCAGCCAAACGGGAAAGACGCATATTTCTCTCGGTGATCTCTCCGCGGTCAGAACGCCCGTGTCCGCGCGCGTCGTACGCAATAACATGATATTTATTTGAAAAATAGTCGGTCTGGCTTTTGAAAAATGCCGCTGTAGCGGTCCAGCCGTGGATGAAAACAATATGTTCGCCGGTTCCGCTCTCCTCATAATAAATCTTGCAATTGTCGGATGTGGTAAAGTAGGGCATCTCAGACCTCCTTCCGTTCGCGGCGCGACAAATAACAGTTAATTTATTATAGTATTTACAGACCGCTGTGTCAATTGTCTTGTTTTGATTACAGTAATAGGCTATTATATATTAACGAGCTTTTGTCAATCGGACACATAAAGAGAGGATCGAGCAATGCTAAATAAAAAACAAGTGGACAGGTTTTATCGATTGTTGTTCTCTTTGGTCATATACACAAATAAAAAGTATCGCATAAACACAAAATTGCTGCATGAAAACTACACGAGCGTCAAGGCGCGGGACGTTCATCCAATATTAGAGGAAATTTGGAAAAACAATGTCGTCATAGACGAATACCTCGCTGAGAATCCCGACGGATTTGATTCCCGTGACCTTGCCGTAATCAGCGATTGGAAAAATCATATAACGGGGGTTTTCGTCGTCGTCGATCATTTGAGGGCGTATTCCGTTTTTTTGAGCGATAAAAACGCATTTGGCGTAACAGGTCTGTCCGACAGCATATCGCAGATGTTTTCTTCGAAAACCCTGCCATTCACACTTATAGGAACACTTATACCATTTGACGGAATCGTCACGTTCGACACTGTTTTTCAAGGCTTTGACGTCGCATTGGGGCCGAACATGAAGGCGTCCGCAATGGCGGATTATAAAAAATACAAGGCTGCCGGCGCCGTTATATCGACCGCGAAGGGTTTTATTGAGGCAGCCGGAGTTAAATCGGACGACTCGATAACAGACGGCGGCAAAGAAGCGCCGATATACGCAAGCACGGCGTCGGATGCGTATAACGATGATTCCGGCGATGATTTTGACGACGACGATATTGCGACGTCGCTCGAACGATATACGGACAGTCTGAAAAAGTTGGCGATAGACGCGTCTCCGAAGCACAAGCTTATGGATATGCTGCTGTTGCACAAATCACTTTCACTCAAAGAATATGCTCGAACTTACCGTCTCAGCAAGGCGTATTCTATGAGAAAAATACAGATCGCGGGTTTGTTGATTGAGAAGCTGTCGGACACATCTTTCATGGGAGATATATTTTTGATCCTGAATGACGATGAGATCGACTTCCTTGAAAAGGTGATCGAGGCCGGCGAATTGCGCGTTCCCTGCGACGAAGCGGTTAATCTGCCGCTGTCTCTGCTGCGCCGAATCTATGCGATAGATATGTATATTGATCAAAGCGATTTTATCTTTGTAGCCCCGGATGAGATCGCGGAGGTGTACGCCGGTTTGCGCAAAGGCCGCTTTCCCTCATTGCGAAAATATTATTGCAATATGGATAAGTTCGCGTCGGCCGCCGTCAATTTGTACGGTGTTATGGATTATTATGAATTTTCGGATATATATAACAAATGGAACCGAAAGAAGACAAATCCGGACGATGTCTTTTGGGTATTGAGACGTTTCGTCGCGCTTGGACGCTGCAACTATATGCTGTGGGATTACTGCATTGTGCACGAGGATTTTCAAGACGACGAATTCGACAAAGTTGAAGATATTCTCAGGCGCCACAAAGATATCCCCGCCCGCATACAGCCGTCCAAAAAAGATTTTCTGCGATATGCGGACGAGGAATACTATGAGTTCACCCACGCTCATGAGCTGCTGCTTGAATTCCTGAAAAACAACATACAGGAAGCAAGTGAAATACCGATGCTTCCAAAATTGATCTTGGATCGTATACACTATATGTCGCTGCGAAACGCTCCCATTCAGAAACTCTTGAGATTTTTGAAATATGACAGCTTGAATTTCGATCTCGAAAAAAGCAACGCTTTGCTTAGCCTTATAACGGATGTACGAAACAACACGCGTATCCGAGGCAATAACGGATGGACGCCTATCGAATTGGCGGAGAAGCAAATGAACGGTGAAACTCCGCGCTCGGGCAGCGCTCAAATTGTTATTGATGCAGAACCCTTGGATGACGGCGTCAGCCCTACGCTTCTGTAGGCGTCGAACCGGCGTCGCCCAATGTATTTCTCAGCACTGTCAAAACTTCGCCGATATCAAGCGGTTTGCCGATGTGTCCGTTCATGCCCGCGTCAAGACACTTTTCAATATCCTCACGGAACACATTGGCGGTCATGGCAATAATCGGAATCGACGCGGCGCGCGAAGTATCGAGCGAGCGTATGCCGCGCGCGGCTTCGTATCCGTCCATCTCCGGCATTTGTACGTCCATGAATATTATATCATAGCGCTCGGGATTCTCTGCAAACATATTCACGGCTATCGCGCCGTTCTCCGCGCATTCTATACGCAGATTTGTCGGTTCAAGCAGCGCGATTACGATTTCGCGGTTGATCTCTACGTCTTCTGCAAGCAGCACACAACGGCCGGAAAAATCGTCCTCAATGTCGCCCGGCGCGTTCGTCTCGGCGAGACTTCCCGAAACACCGAGACATTCGTTTATGCAGTCTGTGACGGCTGACGGGAACAGCGGCTTCGAGAGGAACTTGTCCACGCCGGCGTTCTTTCCCTCTTCTTCTATTGAGCTCCAATCGGAAGCGGATATCATAATAACAAACGGTTTGCCGCTTTGGTCGGCCTTAATGCGCCGCGTCAGTTCCATGCCGTCCATACCGCCCGGCATCAGCAAATCCACAAAACAGATGTCATAAGGCTTGTCTCGCCGCTCTATCGCTTCACACGCGTCTTCGCCGCTTTTCACCGTGTCGCATGCGGCGCCGACGGCACGGGCGAATTCTGCGAAGTATTCCAATACATCGGGCGCGTCGTCAACCACCAAGAGCCGAAGGTTTTCCCAAGTGACGTCAATCTGCGGTATGTTCCGAGTATCCTCGGCGCCGCGCTCAACCTCAGCGGTGAACGCGAATGTAGATCCTTGCCCGAGCGTCGATTCTATCCATATGCGCCCGCCCATCATTTCGACTATACGTTTGGAGATGGCAAGCCCAAGTCCGGTGCCTCCGAACTTGCGCGACGTTCCGGCCTCTGCCTGTTGGAAAGATGTGAACAATCTCGCTTGCTGATCCTCACTGATTCCTATTCCTGTGTCGGCGACGCTGATTTGTATCGTGCACATACGCTCATTTTCGGAAATAAGTTTCGCATCAAGTTTGATGTCGCCGCCTTCCGGCGTGAATTTTATAGCGTTGGATATGAGATTTGTTATGACCTGTATCAGCCGTTGATCATCTCCGATAAATGTGCGAGGTATATGGCGGTCTATCCGGACTGTGAAATTTTGATGCTTTTCATCAATACGAAAATTATTAACGTTTACGACTTTTTTAAGAACATCTTCGAAAACGAGCTCGGCGTAAGACAGCTCAAACTTGTTTGCTTCTATCTTACTCATGTCCAAGATGTCATTGATCACGCCAAGAAGGTGCGCGGACGCGTCTCCGATCTTTTCAAACGCGTAGTCCTTGCGTTTCCGGTTCGACGCGTTCAAGCCTATCGAGGTCATGCCGATTATCGCGTTCATCGGCGTGCGAATTTCATGACTCATATTGGAAAGAAAGTCGCCCTTTGCCTTTGAAGCCGCTTCTGCTTCACTCCGCGCGTGCGCCAAGTCAAGCAGCATTTGGTTGCGTATCATGGCGTTCGCGAGCAGAAGCGCGCCCGGATATATTATCCGCTCCTCGTCAACCGTAAATTTTTCGACGGCTTCGCATTTGTCAAATGTGACGGTACCCCAAAATTCACCTTTATAGATTACGGGCGCGACAAAGAATGACTGCACCTTGAAACCGTTGAGAAACATCCGTTCCGTTTCGGGAAACTCGCTGATTGTCATATTAATGCTTTGCCCTGACGACAGCGGTTTGACCCATTCAGGCAATGTCTGACTGTATGGGAACGCATCGATCTCGTTTTCGTCGGCTTTGATCTGTACATTTGGCCTTTCCTTTGCATTCGTCGCTTCGGCGGCCTCGGATATCTGGTGCGTGAAATAGAGTTCACCGTCGATAAGAGCGTTTTTCCATATTGTTATTCGATCAGCGCCTACATTGCGCGCAAGTAACGCCATGCTTCTGCGCAGAGCGGACTCGGGATCGTCCATGTTCAAATCAAGCAATGATACGGCCATAGAATTCATTGACTTGAGCAACATGTCAAGTTTTTGTTTTTCTTCCATGAATATGCGGTCTTGGAACAATACAATCGCCGCCAAGAAAAACCCGGCCACGATAAACGACTGTATATTGTCTATATATTGCGCGCTGCCGCTGAGTTCCGCCACAAGCGCGTCAAACGGCGGCGCGGAGGACGCCGCGTAACAGACGATCACCCACAGAACATGCGTGATGAGAATAATAGCGCGAGGTTTTCCTCTTGACAGGAAACAGATAAGTACGATGGACATCGTGAAATATGCGGTTGCTCCGCTTTCAACGCCGCCCATTGCGAACAGCGCCGCCGGAAGCATTATGTCGCAAAGGGTGAACAAGACAATCCATGAACCGATCTTGTGCTTGTTGTATATATTGCAGAGAACGAGTATAGCGGCGACACAAATGATGATAACAGCAAGTACAATTATCAGCACAGATGAGCTTCTCATGATTACGCGCGTTATAATAGCTACGATAACCCCCAATATCCCAACAGTGCACACCATATTGGCGATGCGCGCGTCAAGCGACAGATTCCCCGAAAAAATGTAACGGTTAATCAGAGCCTTTATCTTCCGCATATCCACCTCTCAAAATAACGCTTGTTCATTTGACGGCTTTATACATATACATTACATTATATCACAGCAAAATGAAAGTGAAAAGTGAAATGCATGGGAAAGGGTAGCCTTAGTAGGAGGATTATGGTACAATAAACCGCAAAGAGTTCAACAGTCGGATACATCCGAATCGCAAACAGACGACTCCGAATTGCGGGAACAACGAAGGGAATGAAATATGCCGATCATAGGAATTGACCTTGGTACAACAAACAGTCTTGCGGCCCACTTCACATCCGAAGGGCCGAAAATAATCCCCAATTCTTTTGGGGATGCGCTGACGCCGTCAGTCGTGAGCGTCGGTGAAGACGGGATGATTTATGTGGGCAAAATTGCAAAGGAGAGATTGCTGACATGTCCGGAGCATACGGCATCGGTTTTTAAGCGCAGTATGGGTTCGGAAAAAACCTTCACGCTCGGAAATCGCACATTTTCTCCGGAAGAATTATCTTCGTTTGTGATCAAAAAACTTAAGGAAGACGCGGAAAACTTTCTCGGCGAGCAAATCAGCGAAGCTGTGGTCAGTACGCCCGCGTATTTCAACGACGCACAGCGTAAGGCGACAAAAGCCGCAGGCGAGCTGGCCGGATTGCGCGTCGAAAGAATTATCAGCGAACCCACGGCGGCCGCGATCGCATTCGGACTGCATACGTCGAACGATATCGCTAAATGCCTTGTATTTGATCTGGGCGGCGGAACATTTGACGTATCAATCCTGGAATTTTCCGACAATATTATGGAAGTGCGCGCTGTAGCGGGCGACAATTATCTCGGCGGTGAGGATTTTACCGAGATTTTAATGCAGATGTTTATGCGGACACACGGCATATCGCCCGAAACGATGACGCCGCGCGCGTTTGCCGAGCTGAATAAGGTCGCCGAGGATGCAAAGTTGGAATTGTCGTCACGAAAGAACGCAGTCATGTCTTGGACTTTCGGTGAAGAAGCGCGCGTTCTCGACATAAGCGCCGATGAATTTGAAGTACATTGCAAGAACCTGCTCGCAAGGCTGAAAGCGCCTATTATCCGCGCGGTCAGCGATGCGGGCGTGCGCCTTGCGGATGTCGACAGCATTGTCTTTGTGGGCGGCGCGACGAAAATGCCGATAGTCCAGAATTTCGTGTCTCGATTATTCAAACGATTCCCCGTTTTCGGAATCAATCCGGATGAGGCTGTCGCGCTTGGCGCGGCCGTACAGGCTGCGATGAAAGAGCGCCGTGAAGATATTCGCGAGCTGATACTGACGGATGTTTGTCCGTTCACACTGGGCACCGCCGTTTCCGTGCGCCAAGACAACGGATTTTTCCGTTCAGGCGTCTTTCAGCCTATCATTGAGCGCAATACGGTCATTCCCGCGTCACGGTCAGAACGGTTTTATACCTTATATGCGAATCAGACATCAGTCAAGATTGAAATATTACAGGGAGAAAGCCGCCGCACAAAGGATAATGTTTTGCTTGGAGAGCTTGACATTTCGGTGCCGGCCGGCCCTGCGGGGCAAGAATCGATAGATGTGCGTTACACCTACGACGTCAACGGTATTTTGGAGGTTGAAGTAAATGTCGAGTCAACGGGTGAATCAAGGCGCGCGATCATTGAAAAGAATCCGGGCTCGACGACGCCGGAGCAGATAGAACAGCGCATGAAAGAGTTGCATTCCTTGAAACTGCACCCGCGCGAAAAAGATCGAAACCGATACCTGCTCGAAAAAGGCGAACGCTATTACCGGATGACGACAGGCTCGCTCAGACAGCGGATCGCCGACGAGATGAACAGCTTTGAATCGGCGCTGGACAGCCAAAATCCAAAGGGAATAGAAGATGGCGCCGAACGCTTGCGCCGGCTGTTCGAGGATGCTGAAGACAGCCTGTACGAAGATTAACGGCGACCGCTTAAAGGTCTGCCGACGCTTACGGAATATGGGGAGAATACAGGTATGACGCATTGGGAAATACTCGGAATCCAAGAAACGACGGACGGCGAGAGCATTCGCGCCGCCTATCTGGAAAAACTGCCGTCGGTTCACCCGGAGGAGGATCCGGATGGCTTTCGCGAGTTGCGCGAGGCTTATGAAGCCGCGCTGCACGCCGCTGAAGCGCCGCCCGACGAGGATGAGGACGACAGCTTATCGGGCGCTGTAATGCGAACCATTCGCGCAATCTGCTCTGACTTCGCGCGGAGGATCGACCCCGAGCAGTGGCGCGAGGCCCTTGCGGATGAGCGCTGTACAGATCTTGCCACACAGGGTGAGTTAAGTCGCAAGCTGCTTGAGTTCCTGATGGAGGGCTTCTATATGCCGCAGGCGGTTTGGTCGCTGCTTGACGATTTTTTCGCTTGGCGCAATCAAGAAGAAGCGCTTCGCAGTGATTTCCCCGACAATTACATCGACTATGTTCTAAGTTGCATATCGAATGAAGAGGAAATCCGCGCCGCATATTTCACGGCAAGCAACAAGGCTAAATACGAGCTTTTAACCAATCGCTGCTACAAGCTGCGCAACGCTATAAGCGGCGACAAGCGTGAAAAAGCGGCAAAGCTTATAGCGACAATCGACAGGATGAACCTGCCGCATCCCGATTACCTTGCGTATAAGCTCGATTTTCTTTCCGGCGCGAGCGACGACGGGGCCGAAAAGACCGCTCGGCAAATGTTGGAACTTTACCCGGACGATGCGCGTATACTGTTCAAGGTCGGGGAATACAAACAGAATCACGGCAGACCGGAGGAAGCGATTCCTCTGCTGATTCGCGCCTTGGAGTTCATCCCCGAACATTTCGGCGCGAGAGCTGTGCTCGCTGCGGCATATGAACAGACGGGCATGCTTGAGCAGTCTAAAGAGCTGTGTGAGCTGCTGTTGCTCGAATATCGGTACAGCTCTTATGTTTTGGGCCTACTCGCCCGCGTCGACACGGCGCTGATTCCCGTTTATGAAGAAGCCTTGCAAATCTCTTCGGGCGACGCCGGTTTGCGTTTCAAACTTATCTCGTGTTATTACAGCGCCGGACGGTATGAGGACGCGCTAAGCGTCGCGGAAGCGACAAAGCCGAATCCCGAAGACGCCGCAAGGTACGGCGAGATTTGTTTTAACCTGCTCTTGCGTCTGAACGACGATCATGAACCGATAAAGCAGAGACTGCTCGATTTCCTCGCGGCATGGGAGGAAAACGAAACGACGCGATTGCGCCTGTGCGGACTGCCGCATTCATATTACAGCATAGGGGAAGCGGAGATCGCGGAAGAAAAAGCGAACCTGTTGCTTGACGAGTTTCCGGGCGACGCGCAGCTCTGTTACACGCTGACCTTGGTATATCGTGATCGGCGTGATATATCCGCTGCGATAAACGCCGCCGAAACGGGGTTGGCGAAAAACCCGGACGACGGCAACCTGCTGCGCGCCCTCGCGGAGATATATTACTTCACGGAAGCATACGGAGACGCGCTTGAGGTTATCCGGCGAGCATTGCAGTATATGCAGCATTTTTACGATATGCGTCTGCTTGAAATGCGTATTTATTACATCTGCGACGAGTACGACGCGTTGTTACGTTCCTGCATGACCGCAGAAAGTTACGGCATGTCTGACACTGCCGTCATGGCCTATAAGATGTGTGCGGTTTACAGACTTGACAGACAGCCCGATGATGTCATAGCGCCGCTCAAACAGGTATTAAAACAGCAACCGGACAACGAAATTGCTCTCGCAACGCTCGCCTCCGCCTATCTGCAGATCGAAGAATACGCAAAGGCCATACGCTGCTACAACAAGCTCATAAAAAGAAGCCCTTTCTCCGGTTATTATGCGGATCGCGGTTACGCCTATGGTTTGTGGGAGCGCTCGGGAGCGGAAATCCGCGATTACCGAAAAGCGGTAGAGATTGATCCGGACAACGCATATGCCCACTATCGTCTCGGCGTCACATTTTATATGAAAAACAAAATGGCCGGCGCAGTACAGCATTTGGAGCGCGCGAGAGAGTTGGCGCCCTCTTTGGAAGCCGTTCGGATTTATCTGATCAAAACCTATTCTGAGTCGGGTGAATTTGAAAAAGCGTGCGAAGTTGCGGATGAGGGAATTCTGAATTTTGCGGATACGGATGCGAACGCGGTTCGCCGCCTGTATCGTGAAAAGTTGGATGCCTGTGTACACAATAACCGTTACGAGGACGGTCGCGCGCTTGCTAAATACGTAGTAAACGCCGAGAATGCAACAACTGACGGCGATGCTTGCCGGCTTCTTGGCGATTGTTGCTTTGAAACCGGACGCGACGATGAGGCAGCCGAATGGTATTCACGCGCGTTTGCCGCAGACGATACGGACTGGGAAAATTGGCATAGGTACGCCTATTTTTGCCGCTTCGGACTGAAGGACAAACTTAGCGCAATGAAGGCGTACAAAAAAGCGATCAAATACCGGCCGGACTTTTGGGCCGACTATATTCACTTGGCGAATCTGAATCTTGAGCTTGGGAAGAAGGCCGCCGCCCGGAAGCTGTTTATCTCCGCGCGCGACATGCTTTATAACGAATTGGAAGAAAGCCGCTATCCCTGCGCATATTATTTCTTGGCGGAATGTTATTTGGGTCTCGGCGACAGCGAAGGCGCCGAAAAATGTGCCAAACGCGCGCGTATGTTAGCAAAAAAATATACAGTTTGCGTAACCCACAACTGTTACGAAGCGTCGTTCCTGTTGGCAAGAATCTGTAAATCTCAAGGCAAAAACGCTGCGGCGCGACGTTATTACGAACAGACGATTGCAGTGTCGCAAGACCGGGAATACGTTGACGCGCAAAATGATTTCACGTTCATATAGTCAGTAACCGTATAAGAGGAATGTTGGAAACTGTTCGATAAAAACTGTTGACAACCGACCGGCGGTATGTTATATTGCATAAATACCAACGGTCGGTATTTTATTGGAACCGATAAAAGGAGAAACGCGCGCAATGACGAGGAAAAACGATTCTCGGCAGACAATAGATAAAATCACAGAGGTCGCCGCGAGGCTGTTCGCGGAAAAGGGCTACGAGCAGACGACGATACAGGATATCGTGAATGACCTCGGTATGTCCAAAGGGGCGATTTTCCACCACTTCGACTCCAAGGAAGAAATTGTGGAAGCGGTGATCGGCAGGCGTCGCGATAAGCTCATAGCGGCCGCCGAGGCCGTCGCCGGCGATATGAGCGTTCCGGTGTATGAGCGCCTTGTAAGAACCGCGATGGCGCTGCATGTGAGCGACGACGACGGATTGCAGATGACCGAGCATCTTCACAAGCCGCAAAACGCGCTTATGCACATGAAGATAGAGCGTATGCTCTTTGACGACGCTACCCCCGTTATGGCGAAGATCGTGCGCGAGGGCATAGAGCAGGGATTGTTTGACACGCCTTGCCCGGAGGAAGTAATCGGCATGATTTTGACCTACAGCAACAGCGCGTTCGACGCCGAACATACGGCCGGTCTCACCGCCGACGAACTGTCGCGTAAAGCCCATAACTTTATTTGGACGATGGAGCGCTTGCTCGGCGCCGAAACCGGGAGTCTCGGCGGCATGATACAGCTGTTTGACGGCTTGGCCGGGGCGGCGAGCGAACAAGGCGACAATGAGTAAAGCCGAAGCTCATATCTTGCCGCCGCCGAGAAATTTTCGGCTGATGGCGGCGGGTCAAGTCGTGACCGTGCTCGGTTCGTCGCTGCTGTGTTTCGCCCTCTCGCTCTATGTCTTGGATATGACCGGGCGCGCGGATTTGTTCGCCGCGCTGTTCGCGATCTCCAGCGTACCGATCTTGCTTGCCCCGGTGGGCGGGGCGATTTCCGACCGGTTCAACCGTCAGCGCCTGATGGTGTTGTACGACGCTGTCTGCTGCGGCGTAACGCTTGTTTTTCTGCTCATCATGAGCAGTGGCCGGGCGTCCGTGTTCGCTGTCGGAGCGGTGATGGTGATCCTCGGGGTTGTCGGCGCGATGGAAACCCCAAACGGCACAGCCTGCATCCCGCTGTTGGTGGCGCGGGAGAAGCTGGAGTCCGCGAACGGCGTCATTCAGGCCGTGCAATCCCTGTCCGGCATAGCGGCCCCCGTCCTCGGCGGCGTCTTGTACGGCGCGCTTGGCATCCGGGCGCTTGTGGCGATAAGCTGCGCGGCTTTCGCGGCGGCGGCAATCACCGAGATGTTCATTCGGATTCCGTTTGCCGAACGCCCGCGTGAGGGCGGCATGATTCGGACGTTGGCCGGAGATTTGAGAGACGGCTTTGCCTATGTGTGGAAAGAGCCGTTCATACGGAGCCTTATGATCATTGCCGCGCTCCTGAATCTGGTTCTTGTCCCCTGCTTCCTCGTGGCCTCTCCGCTTATCCTGCGGATGACTCTGCAAAGCGGCGACGCCGCGTATGGGGCGGGCATGGGGCTTATCGAGGCGGCGTCCATCATCGGGGCGCTCACGGTCGGCGTGTTCTCGAAGAAGATGCGGATGAACACCGTATGGCGGTGGATACTCGCGATTGCCCTTCTGTTAGTTCCTCTTGCGCTGTCTGTGACGCCCGCGGCGCTTGGAACAGGGTTCTGGCCGCCTTTTGTCGTTTTCATGCTCTGCGTTATGCTGATGACGGCGGCGGCGACCATTCTCTCTATCTTTGTCTTCGTCAGGATACAGGCGAAAACGCCGGGCGAACACTTGGGCAAGGTCATGGCGATTATACAGGCGGTGGCTCAATGCGCCGCTCCGATAGG
>JAISBV010000041.1 GCA_031266025.1 Eubacteriales Family XIII. Incertae Sedis bacterium | reverse complement strand
GGAAAATAACCTATACATTTGACTTGCCCTTTTGTACCCCGGCCGTGTTGCCGGAACCCTTGAATACTACAAGTATTCGCGGAACCCGGCGCCTTGCCGGGACACAAAATTGCTGCGCCAACTGTACACTTTATTTTCCGACAGACCCTAAGCAAACGGGTTCAATGCCCGTAGTTTGTGGGTCAAGTTTAGAGTCTTGCTGCGGGACAGTTTATTCCACCTGCTTTGGGAATCCGAACGGTGAACAGGCTTCCCTGCTCGGGGCGGCTTTCAACGGATACGTCCCCGCCGTGAGCGGAAACGATGGATTTCACAATAGTAAGTCCAATGCCCGCGCCGCCCAGTTTGCGGTTACGGGATTTGTCCGTTCGATAAAAGCGCTCAAAAACCGACGAGAGTTCATCTTCGGGAATACCGATCCCCGTGTCCTTAACTTTTACAATACCGCTATCCGTTTCATCAATCACTTCAAGTTGAATGGCGCCTCCGGCCGGCGTGTACTTAACTGCGTTGGAAAGCAGATTGTGAATGACCTGATTTATGCGGTCTTTATCGGCGTTCACGAACACAGGCGCTCCTGTTACCGTAAGCGACTGATTTTTTTTGCCTGTTTCCGCGCTCATGTTTTCCGCTACCGTGCGGACAATATCCAACAGTTCTGTCCGTGTTTTGTTCAATTTCAGGTTTTCGCCCTCGATTTTCGCCAGTTGCTCCAAATCGGCAATCAACATCCCAAGGCGCTTGATCTCATCATGACACCCCGTCAATCTTTCCGGCGTGGTCTCCCACAGTCCCTCTAACATAGCCTCCAGGTGGGAACCGACAGCGGTTAACGGTGTGCGCAGCTCATGCGCTATATCCGCGGTCATACGCTTGCGCAAATTTTCCTGCTCGGACAGTGCGCCGGCAAGATGATTGACAGCGATCACAAGATCATTCAATTCCCGCGTTTTTGTTTCGCGCTCAAACCGAATGTCATAGTTCCCCTGCGCGATTTGTTTTGCTATATAGGCGGTCTTCGTAACGGGACGAGAAATTCTGCCCGCCAACAAACATCCGACCAATACGGAAAATACGCCGGCCAAAATTCCAATGACTATAAGTATGCTGTTCAGATCGCTGATAAACGTGAAGTCGTTCTCGCTCAGAAAATAAGGGCCGTAATAGGTAACGGAAACAGAACCTACTGTTTGTCCGTTTCGGTTGACTTCGTATGCGTGCGAGATGAACTCTCCCGGTTCGCCAAGCTTTTCCATACGTGCAGAAATCTCATTCATGATTTGCCCGCAAAGGGACATGTCGTGATTCTCGGCGTCCCACACAATGTTTCCGCTCATGTCGGACAGCTTCAGGAGGTATCCGTCATATAAAGAGTACATGCCGATGATATGCACATAGTCAAGGTTCCAACTCTGTGTGGAGTCGTCGTACTGGTTGCCGAGATCGACGACGATGTTCTCGCCGCGCGTCCGCTCCGATTCCGCAACATACTTTTCAAATTCACGGTTGATGAACCAATTGGAGAAGAAGCCGATCAATACGACGGTAATCACCGGTATGAGCAATATGGACAGCGAAAGCTGCGTTCGAAGGCTTTTCATCATCGTAACTACTCAAACCCCACGCCATTTTTGCCCGGCTCGGAACCTGATTCGGATTTCGGCCTTCTCACGTACTACTTTGTACGTTCCGAGGGTCAAAATCCGCCTCAGAACCCGATCCGGATAAAACAATCGCGGCGTTTGAGTAGTTTTGATTGAAATCTTTGAATAGTAATTTATCATCATTCGCCTGCGAATTTATATCCTAAACCGGGAATGGTAAGTACATACGCCGGATTCTTTGAATCGTCCTCAAGCTTTTTTCTGATGTTTTTCACATGGCTGTCGATAGCCCTGTCGTAGCCGTCAAAATCATCGCTGAGCGCGATTTCGATAAGTTCCTCGCGTGTGAACACTTTGCCGGGGTATTTGATGAGAGAGGACAGGATTTTGAGTTCGCTGTGCGTCAGTGTCACGGGTACCCCTCTTTTTCGCACCTCCCCCTTTTCAAAATCGACGGCCAAATCACCGCCGCGCCACGAATTTCGCACCGTGAGCGGCACAATATCGCCGGTCGTCCGGCGAAGCACGGCCTCTACCCGCGCGAGCAGTTCTTTTAGGCCAAAAGGCTTTGTGATGTAATCGTCCGCGCCAAGTTCCAATCCGGCGACTATATTGCCTTCATTCGATTTCGCGGTCAGCATGATAATCGGAATACGTGATTTTTTTCGGATAACCGCGCACACTTCTTCGCCCGTAATGCCGGGCATCATCAAGTCCAAAAGAACAAGGGCAATATTTTCCCTATCGAAAATCTCAAGAGCCGCTGCGCCGTTCTCGGCGGGAAACACTTGAAAACCTCGACCCTCAAGCAGAGAGCAGACCACCTCTAATATTTTGGGCTCATCATCCACTACCAATATATTTTTACTGTTTATCGGCATATTGGCGTCTCCGTAATTTACTTCAAATCGAAAGGTTCCGGCAATTTCCGCACCTGCGCCGTTTAACTGTTTTCTTCAATGCCGCTTTCCCGGTTGCCGGCCACAATATAATTTTATTATAAATTTATCTTTTTGCAAGCACATACTTTTTGTCCGAAATGATAGCAAGGAGGATGCACGTATGATGCTCAGTAACTTCTTTTCCAATTGGCAAACACTTTTGTGGATTCCGATAAAAAGTCGTAGGAAATCGTAATGGTTTCATCCGTCACAGCTTTATCCTCGGCAAAAATCGGCCACGGATTACACCCGCGCGATTGCACCTCAACTTGGCTTGTCTTGAAGCGATTTCCGCAGTTTTGACAGACCAACGCGTCCCCATCCTGTTTGTAGTAGCCCCTGCCGGAATCGTAGCATACCTCACAGGTGTTGAACGCGGTGCGAATCGTTCCGTCCGGGGCTTTTACTGCAAGTACCTCCATTGCCGTTCCGTCAATCTCTATAGGATAGAACTTGGCGGTATCGGAAATATCCGCGACTTGGATAGTCAGTGTTTCGCCCTCTTTTATTTCCGGCGCGCCGTCCGATTGCGCTGCGTCGGAATTGGCGTCGGCGCTTTCCGTATTATTGACGTTTCCTGTGTCATTTGCGTTTCCCGCGCCGCTGTTCGCGCCGCCCGAACATCCCGCCGGCGCGAATGCCAATGACAGAATCAACGCCGCGGCGACGGCCGGTTTCTTGATACTGTTCCTTGTATGTGTCCGCATGATAAAATTCCTCCTGAATCTCAGTCTTGTTTGTTGCGCGGTGCGATTATTGCGCCGCGCGGTATCGTCTTTTCCCCTTTGTCCTTCGTTGATTCTATAGGGCGGCGTCATCATTTCGTTTTCTGACTTTTATTACGCAAACGGGTTCAATACCCCGTGGCTTGCCACGCTTCATTTTTCCGGTGCAGGTATTGAACCCACTCCCAATAACTTCCTATCGTATCAAACTGCCCATCTCTCCAATACCCCGTAGTCTTGCTGCGGAACAGTTTATTTTAGCCAAAAGATTTGTAGAAGTTGTGGAGATGAAACTGCTTAATATAAACATACTTCTGTACTGTAACCCGTCGCTCGTTACAGTTCAAGGGTAGACCATTTACAAAGATATTAAGGTCGATTAAGCATCTGTACGGTCATTCCGGGCTTGTCCCGGAATCCAAGATGTACTGCAGATTCCGCCGGCCCAAGGCAGCCGGTGGAATGACTGAGGAGATGAATTGACCTCGTGAAAACAAACCCTTGAGCAGTAAAGTTGCTCTTTTCAGAGCAAACGGAAGAGCTAAGTTTTCCTTGCGTTTTCCATACATTTATGGTATAACCAAACTAACGATGTCACCGTCTCTACAGCCGGACGATTTCTGTTTCCGGGGCGGGCGATGCATTTATATCTTAGGTTTCTCTGTAAATCTGTTTGTGGCAATACTGTCTTGTGGGAGTGTGCACTGTGACCGTATGCGAATTTTGCAAAAGCAAATACGCGGACAATAAGCTTGAATTTTGTCCGGGCTGTGGCGCGAAGCTGAAAAATATCCCGGATCCCCCGCGCCGAGACGCCGATGTTCCGCCGCCCGTCAAACAATCGCCCGCCAAACAATCCGGCGTCGGGCGACAACCGTCCGCGCGCCTGATCATAGGAATAATATCCGTATGTGTTGTTGTGATCGTGTGGCTGTTTTTGTTGACCGAGGACCGAAACGCCGAGTTCCGGTCGCAAAATTCGGCTTCGTACATAGACGCGGAGGACATAAGCGCGCATTCGGAACTTTTCGAGGGGGAATTTATGCGGATGCTGGCGTCGCGCATTTGGGGCGCCCGAACCGTCACGGCGGACATGGCCGCCGAGCTGACATACTTGAGCTTGCAAATGTCAGATGAAGAGTTTTATGTCGAATATGGGTTTGACGACCCTTTCGCGGATGATTTCACGCCCGGATTTTTTTCGGAAGCTTATGACCGGTCAGATAACATCGACATTATTATACGGCCGTTCAAGGGTTTGCAAAAGCTTGATACAAACATTTCGGTATTGCCGTCCGCCATTATGAACATGGCCGGATTAAAATATTTGTCGTGCTCGTATTACGCGGAGGATTTTTCGCAAATCGAGAGCTTGACCTCGCTTGAAACCCTCTTGATCAGCGGTTATTCCCTCAAAACCTTGACCGGAATCGAGACTTTCCCCGCGTTAAAGGAGTTGTCGCTTGACAACGCCGGTGTAACGGACTTATCCCCCTTATCGGAATGTAAAAGCCTTGTCTCTTTATCGCTCAACCGTTGCAAGGATGTTCTGAACCTCGATATCATCGGGGATTTTGCCGATTTGACATCGCTTTCAATCACGGATTCCGACAGCTTGGACTTGAGCTTCATCGGCAGGCTGAAACTGCTGAAAAGTCTGACGGTCAGCGGCTCGGATACAAAAACGCTCGCTTTTGCGGGCGAGCTGCCGAATCTCGAATATTTACGCCTTGTCGAAAATTCGGAGGTTAAGTTTTTGCCATCTTTTGAGCGGATGGCCGGCAGTCTGAAAGAACTCGTGCTGAGCGCCTTGTATTTGGACGACGTCGATTTTTTGTACGATCTTGTAAATTTGGAAAAACTCACGCTGTACAGCCCGCCGTCCGTCGCGCCGCTTTCCGTCATGACAAGGCTTGAGGAATTGACGATATCCCCGGGGTGGAGCGTCGATACGCTTGCTCCGCTCGGTAATCTTACGTTGCTTAAAAAGCTTGTCTTTGTTCCGAATATGGGATTCAGACCGTGGAGCAACAACGTATTTTCTTTTCTGTCAAACCTTGGCCAATTGGAGGAATTGAGCTTTGCCGGTTGTGATCTCTACTTTAACGCCGACCCCGTCTACACGCTCAAGAATTTGAAATCGTTGGATTATTCGGGAAATACGGTGTGCGGTAATTTCTCAAATATTAAAAACCTTGCAGGCATTGAAAGGCTGAATCTCAATAAGACGCGTTTTGCAAGCAGCTTTTGGGTGCAGTCGGACGGTTTTGTTACAAATATCGGCGTTGACGGCGAGCAGACAATGGATGCCTTGGCTTCGAATGTGGCCGCGCTTTCCGCTCTGCGTGAGCTTGACGTTTCAAATACCGATTTGTATGACATATCGTTTTTAACCAATCTGAAGAATATTGAATATTTTTACGCAAGCAACAATTATATAACGGACGTATTTGTCCTCTCCGAGCTTCCCGCACTCAAGGTCGCGGATCTTTCGGCAAACGCCGTAACAAATTGGGACGCGCTCAATTCGCTGAATGATTCTGTACAAATAATAGGCAGGCGCTAAGGATTAAAGGGGTATGGTGGCAAAAATGGCGATTTTTAAAGTAATTAAATATGACGGGCCCACGAACGTACTGGCATGGAAATTTCCCGGGACGGCGTTTAACACGCTGTCGCAGCTTATCGTCAACGAATCTCAGGAAGCGGTGTTCTTTAAGGGCGGCGAGGCCTTTGACGTATTCGGCGCCGGAACGTACACACTAAATACATACAATATTCCATTGCTGTCCGCGTTCGTAAATCTGCCGTTCGGGGGGAGGAGCCCCTTTTCGGCCGAGGTATGGTTTGTTAACAAACTTTTTGTGCTCGATCTTAAATGGGGCACCACCGCGCCGATTCAAATACAGGATCCCAAGTACAATGTCTTTTTGCCTGTGCGCACATTCGGAAGCTTCGGCGTCCGAATATCCGACACGAAGCGGTTTATCGCAAGCCTTGTCGGCGTTTCGCCGTATCTCGACGCGGACACGCTTTCAAATTATTTTTGCGGGATTTTGATGAACAATATTTCCGACTGCATTTCGACTTATCTGATTGTGCGAAAAATCGGCATTTTGGAGCTCAGCGCGTACCTCACGGAAATGTCGGACGAGATATCGGAACGTATTTCTCCCATCTTTGGGGAGTACGGAGTTACGCCGGTCAATTTCAGCGTAATGTCGGTAAACGTACCCGAGAACGACAAGAGCGTGGTCAGCTTGAAAGCGGCGCTCGCGAAACGCGCCGAAATGGACATTATCGGATATAACTATATACAGGAGCGTTCGTTCAATACGTTTGAAAACGCGGCGCAAAACGAGGGCGCGGCGGGAACCCTGATAGGCGCGGGATTGGGTCTCGGTATGGGCGTCGGAATGGGCGGGGCGGCAGGAACGGCTTTTAACAACTTATCTCCGTTGGATATAAGCGGAGGCGCAGGACAAAAACCCAACGAAAAAGCCATTTGCTCCGCGTGCGGAATCCCGAATCCGGCCGAATCGAAATTTTGTTCTTCTTGCGGAGAGCCGATAACAAGTGAGACTTAAGACGATTCCGAGTTTACAAGCGTGACGAAAATTGATATACTGAAAGTTAATAAAAAACAATACGGGCCAAATGCGGCGCTGCGGAACGGCGGGCCGGCTGCTTGGGAGGATTTTTATAAACTGTGAATATATTGATTACCGCCGGCGGAACTGTCGAGAGAATAGATAACGTAAGAAGCATCACGAATATATCAACGGGAAGACTCGCTCTCCTCATCGCCGAAGCCTTTGCGGCGCTCGGTGAGACGGAGCGTATTTTCTTCGTATGCGGATCAAAAGCCCTGCGGCCGAACACGGAAAAAGCGGAAATATTTCCCATAGAAAGCGTAGCGGAGCTTATTGAGATTGTGACGGAGTTGTCCCGTACCCAAAAGGTAGATGCGGTCGTGCACGCGATGGCTGTCAGCGACTATTCGGTGCGGGCCGTTTCGACTGCGGGCGCGATTGCGGAAGACGCGCTGAACAGGGCGTCGTCAGGCGCGGATATGTGCGGCGCGCTGCGCGAGGCGCTCGCGTGTGCGGAGGGTTTTTCTCGCGGCGGCAAGATTCCGTCCGATGCGGAAGACCTCGTGATATTCTTGCAAAGGACTCCAAAGGTTATTTCAATGCTTCGCGGTCTGCTGCCGCAGGCCGTCACAGTCGGCTTCAAACTTCTTGACGGCGTGTCGGAGACACAGCTTATCGAAGTGGCCTACGCGCTTTTGAAGCGAAACGGCTGCGACTTTGTGTTGGCGAACGATCTTTGCAATATCGGCGGCGACAGGCACGTCGGGCATCTGATCGACCGTTACGGCGATTACACTGTATATAACAGTAAGGAAGAGATCGCGCGCGGCGTGGTCGGCGCGGTTATGCGCGAGGGAATGAATAAATGAGTGCAAAGACTGTACTGCTCGGCGTTACGGGCAGTATAGCGGCGTATAAGGCGGCGGACATAGCGAATATTTTGACAAAATCCGGATATGCGGTTCGCGTGATTATGACAAAGGCCGCGACGGAGTTTATTGCGCCCCTCACATTGCAGACGCTGACAAAGAACAAGGTGTACACGGATATATTCGAGCGTGTCGCATATGAGGATGTAAGACATATTTCATTGGCGAAGCAGGCAGACCTGTGTCTGATCGCGCCGGCCACGGCCAATATTATAGGCAAATTGTCTGCGGGGATAGCGGACGATATGCTTTCTACGGTACTCATGGCGGTGAGCGGCGTTCCCGTGCTGATTTGCCCCGCGATGAACGCGGCGATGTACGAAAACCCTATAACCCGGCGTAACATCGAGACGTTGAAGTCGGTCGGATATTGCTTCATCGAACCCAAGGAATCACTGCTTGCGTGCGGCGATCTCGGCAAAGGAGCGCTTGCGGATGTTGAAACGATAATAGCTGAGGTGAAGGGGTATCTGTAAGAAAAAGGCCGACAATGTGTTAAATCAATTTTCAAGAACCGCGCTGCAGCTCGGCCACGAAAACATGAACAAGCTTTACAGGGCGCGCGTAGCGGTGTTCGGCATAGGCGGCGTCGGCGGCTATTGCGTCGAGGCTTTGGCGCGCACGGGCATAGGCGCATTGGATCTGTTCGACGACGACCGCATCTGTCTTACGAATCTGAACAGGCAAATCATGGCGACGCGCAAGACGGTAGGACTCTGCAAGGCGGACGTTATGCGCGAGAGGATACTTGATATCAACCCCGATGCCGAGGTAGGAGCGTACAAGCTGTTTTATGGGCCGGATACGGCATCCGTCGTGGATCTTTCGATATATGATTATATTGTGGACGCCGTCGATACTATGACCGCGAAGATAGAACTTGTGTGCAGGGCCGACACTCTTGGCGTTTCGATTATAAGCTGCATGGGAGCGGCCAACAAGATAGATGCGTCCGCTTTCGAGGTGGCGGACATATACGAAACCTCCGTGTGCCCCATGGCGCGCATTATGCGCAAGGAACTGCGCAACAGAGACATCAAGGCTCTGAAGGTTGTATATTCAAAAGAGCCGGCCATGACGCCGATAGAGGATATGTCCATAAGCTGCAAGCAGCATTGCATTTGCCCGCCGGACGTCGCGAGGACTTGTCTGCGGCGCCGTCAAGTGCCGGCCAGTAACGCTTTCGTTCCGGCCGTCGCCGGCCTGATCATGGCCGGCGAGGTTGTTCGGGATCTGATAGCCGCGAACGCGGCGGCTTCGCCGGAGACACAAAGCTCAAAGGGTTTTGAAATTTAAACGGCGGATACGCCGTTGTACAGGAGGCTTTTATGCGTGATGTGAATTTATACAAACGACTGCTCTCGGTTTTGCACGAGGGAGAGCGGGCGGCGGTCGTGTCCCGTTACGAGACGGGAACAATAACGAAGAGACTCGTGCGAGAAAAAGAGACCGGTGAATGGGATTCGCTTGAGCGTACCGGCGGCCCGCTTTCGTTTCGGCAAAGCGACGGCTCGCTTATGCTTACGGAATACTATTCGCCGCGCCCAAGGCTCTTGGTGCTCGGCGGCGGACATATCGCGCTCGCGCTGTCGGCGATGGGTTCCCTGATAGACTTCGACGTGGTCGTATTTGACGACAGGCCGGTTTTCGCCAATAAGGAACGCTTCCCGGGGGCTTATGATGTTATATGCGACAGCTTTGCGAACGTGATGGAACGCCTGAAGATCAGGGAAAGCGACTACACGGTTATCGTTACGAGAGGTCATAGGCACGACACACTTTGTTTACAAGGCGTTCTGAGCGGCAAGCTTCCCCATTACATAGGCATGATAGGTTCGCGGCGGCGCGTGGCCATAGTCAAGAAACAGCTTGAAGACGAGGGCTTCTCGCCTGAGGATATAGCCAAGGTTTATTCGCCCATAGGACTGCGCATCGGCGCCGTCACTCCGCAGGAAATCGCAATATCCATATTGGCGGAAATAGTGCAGCATAAGAGACAGGGGCCGGCGTGGGCCGCGGCGCGGAACGCCGCCGCGCCATGGAGCGCCGTCACTTCGGACGTCGATATAGCGGAATGGCTTGCCGATGAAAACAACGCTTCGGACGCGCTCATCACGGTAGTGAGTACACGCGGTTCTACGCCAAGAGAGACCGGGGCTAAAATGGCGGTCAGTTACGAGGGTTCTTTCGTGGGAACCATAGGCGGAGGTTGCGCGGAGGCGGGTGTATTGGAAGACGCGCGCGTTGTTATCAGAAATGGGGGATACAGCTTGAATACCGTAGATTTGACCGATTCCGCCGAAGAGGACGGTATGGTCTGCGGAGGCGAAATGACGATATTGATAGAATCATTGAGGACGGCGCCGTGAGCGAAAAGGCCTTGATTGCGATGAGCGGCGGCGTGGACAGCTCCGTCGCCGCGCTATTGACATTGCGAAGCGGCGCCGCGTGCGTGGGCGTCACGCTCAAACTGTTTGAAAACGCCGATGTGGGCGAAAGCAGCGAGAAAAGCTGCTGCTCCTTGACAGACGCGGGGGACGCGAGACGGGTGGCTCATACGCTCGGCATACCTCACTACGTGTTCGATTTCAGCGATGAATTCAGACGTTGCGTCATAGACCGTTTCGCGCGCGAATACATTGAAGGCCGCACGCCCAATCCTTGCATAGACTGCAATCGCTTTATCAAATTCAAACGTCTCATGCGGCGCATGGCGGAGATGGATTTCGACTGCGTTGTGACGGGTCATTACGCGCGGGCGAAATACGACGCGGGCAGCGGGCGCCGACTGCTGAAAAGGGCCGCGGACGCGTCGAAGGATCAGAGCTATGTGCTCTACGCCATGACGCAGGAGCAGCTTGCCCACACGCGCTTCCCACTCGGCGATCTGCGCAAACGCGAGGTCAGGGAGATAGCGGCGGAAAACAACTTCGTCAACGCGCGCAAGCGCGACAGCCAAGACATATGCTTCGTTCCCGGCGGCAAGTACGCCGATTTTATTGAAATATATACAGGCAGACAGTATCCTCCCGGCGATTTTGTGGACGCGAGCGGGGCCGTTCTCGGCAGGCATCGCGGGCTAATCCGCTACACGGTCGGACAGCGCAAGGGGCTTGGTCTCGCGCTTACCGAACCGCTCTACGTGCGTGAAAAACGCATTCGCGACAATACCGTTGTGCTCGGCGCCGAAAAATATCTGTATTCACGCGTAGTAGAAGCGCGTGATATAAATTTGATCGCGACGGAGACAATACCGGGATCCTTTCGCGTCGCCGCAAAACTGCGTTATTCGCAGGAGGCCCGCGCCGCTACGGTGTGGCAGACGGGAGAGGACAGTCTGCGCGTGGAATTCGACGAGCCGCAGCGAGCCGCAGCGAGCGGGCAGGCTGTCGTGCTGTACGACGGGGACACGGTTATAGGCGGCGGTACAATAGTTTAGTAACTGTTCAAACCCCGCGTGATTTTTGCCCGTTCGCAGACTCCGGGCACGCGTGCTCGGATTGGAGGAATAAATGGAAATATCGGAACATTCGGAGCAATCGGAGCAATTGCTTACGGAGCGCTATGAAAAGCTGCGATCTATCTTGAAAGAGCTCGGCAGCGCGGCCGTGGCCTTTTCGAGCGGCGTTGATTCGACCTTTCTGTTGAAAACGGCCCAAAGCGTCCTTGTCAACAATGTTATAGCGGTAACGGCGCGTTCCTGCTCGTTCCCCCGGCGCGAGCTTGACGAGGCGAAGGCCTTCTGCGAGAAGGAAGGCATCAGGCATTTTATCTGCGATTCCGAAGAACTCGACATAGACGGCTTTTCCGAGAATCCCGTCAATCGCTGCTATCTTTGCAAGAACGAGTTGTTCACGAAGATATGGGATGTGGCAAAGCGCAACGGCCTAAGCGCCGTTATCGAGGGTTCCAACATGGACGACGAGGGCGATTATCGCCCGGGTCTGCAGGCCGTAAAAGAGCAGGGCGTCAGGAGCCCTTTGCGCGAGGCGGGGCTCTATAAGGCGGACGTCCGCGCGCTGTCAAGGGCCGAGGGGCTGCCCACGTGGAACAAGCAGTCGTTCGCCTGCCTGTCGTCCAGATTTGTCTACGGTGAAACCATCACGGAGAAAAAACTCGGCATGGTGGACAGGGCCGAACAATTGCTTCTTGATTTGGGCTTCACACAGGTGCGCGTGCGCGTTCACGGCGATATCGCTCGCATAGAGCTTGATCCGGAAGAATTTCCCAAGATTATGGCCGTCGAAATCCGAGAAACGCTTTACGGACAGTTTAAGAATATCGGGTTTTCTTATACGGCTCTGGATCTTCGCGGCTACAGAACCGGCAGCATGAATGAGACGCTGTGAGACACGGCGGCGCGCTTACGCGGTCAATGCGCGTCTATGGTTTCCGGGGCGTCGCAGCTCCGAATTTCATCGCCGGGAAGCGAACGGATAAAGGCCCTCATTTCAGGCGTCGTCCGATCCGTATGCCACACGACAAGTATGAAGTTTTTCTCAATGCCGGGCGGAACCGGATAATATCGAAATTCAGAATCGGATTTAATATAGTCGAATCGCGAGCATATGCTGATTCCTTTATTTTTCAGAATCGTGTGGTAAAGCGTCTGAAAATTGGGCAGAAATTCAATTTTTTTCGGTGTAAATCCGATACCGGCGCAAAGATCCAGTGTCTTTTGAAAATCATAGCGTTCTTCTATCGTTGTTACCCTGTAAACGATATTGTCGCCAAGCTGCGTGCAGTCCAATTCATTCGCCGCCGCCATCGGATGCGCGTTTGACATCATCACATACATCTTGAATTCGGCGACGCGCTTGAACGAAACGTTTTGCAGACCGTCCAAGAGAAAATCCTGTGTGATAAAAAAATCCGTGTTCCCGAATTCCATCATCTGACGCATTTCTTTGAAATCCCTCAGCGATTCGACAATGAGGACATTCGGGTTTTCTTCGCCGAATTTGTGGATCAGATTCTTGACCTCGTCATAACTCTCGGACAGATCGTATGTGCCGGGTTGAACGAAGCGAATCATCTTGGACGGAACACCCGAAAGCAGGTGCGCTGCGTCGATCATCTCGTTAATGGACTCGTACAGCGGCTCGAACTTGGAATAAAGGTATTCGCCTTCGGCCGTCAGCATCATACCCTTATTTCCGCGTATAAACAATTGCAGCCCAAGTCCTTCCTCAAAACGCTGCAGGGTTTTGGAAAGCGCCGGCTGAGAAATATACATTGTCTCGGCCGCTTTTGACACATTCAGATATTTTGTGATATGTAAGAATGTTTCAATCTGTTGAAAAGTAATATTATACATCTTCTGCTCCCGTATGTTTGTTGCTCAAGGCTATGTTCCGCGGGAGACGGCTCGGCATGACGGCGTATTTTATCAAACAGTCGGATCTTTCGGCAAGGTATCCGGTCTTGCCGTTGCGCCGCTCCTCTGTTTCAGCAGGATCATAACGAACAGAATTAAGATCAGCAAAACACCCTGTGTGACTTCCGTGATCTCAATGGCGGACCACTTCGCCAAAACCATGCCGTTTTTGATGACCGAAATCGTAAAGGAACCGATCAGCAGCTTGACGACACTTGCGCTGTACCCTCCCGTCACGAGGACGCCGCCGAGGAATATACCCATTAGGACGTCGATTTCGAGGTTGATGCCCATCGTATTGTTTGTTCCGCCAACTTTTGCCATCATGAAAAATCCCGCGACAGACGCCATAAATGAAGACAGCATGAACGCGATGATCTTGACTTTGGCGACAGGAACGCCGACGTTTAACGCGACAGACTCGTTTTCGCCTATCGCCTTGCAGTATGTTCCGAATTTTGTATGAGAGAGTATAAAATGCATAACGATAATTAAGATGATCAAAATAGGGATTTTGAAAGCGTCGTTTTTCAGGGTCAGCAGCAGACTTTGCGCGCGATAAAAACCGGACGACACGGATTGGACATAGAGCATGACGCCCCTCATTCCGATCAGGTGCGCCAACGTTACCATGAAAGACGGAACTTTGAGCTTGGCAACCAAGAATCCGTTGCTGAAACCGATTGTCAACGCGACCGTGATCGCCACGGGGAAGAGAACAACTTCGTTGCCGGTCGCATCCGCAAGCGCGGCGCCGACCACAGTGCTGATGCCGAGCGTTGTGCCGACAGACAGGTCGGCGCCGCCCAGCGAAACGACGAATATACTCCCCAATCCGGCTATGATGACTATGAGCGCCTGATCCATGATGGTCGTCAGGTTGAAAACCGAGATCATATTGCCTTTTGTCCGGATTGTGAAAAAGACCAGAATGGCGACAAGCAGAACCAAGGACGTCATTATACCGGCGTCAAGTTTTTTCCGCGTCACAGCATCACCTCTATAATCGCTTCTTCCGAGAAACCCGTCCCTCTCACAAGCTCCTGCGCGATCTCTCCGTATTTCACGACGAAAACCCGATCAGCCATACCTATTATTTCCAATAGTTCGTCCGATATCAAAATGATACCCAGTCCTTTCGCTTTCAAATCCCGCATCAACCGGTATATATATGACTTGACTCCGACGTCGACGCCGCGCGTCGGGCAGTCCAGAATCAAAACGGATAAATCTTTCGCGATCCATCGCCCAAGGTTTATTTTTTGCTTATTACCGCCGGAAAGCCCGCCGACTTCCTGAAATATATCCCGGCAGCGCACCGCGAACGCATCCTTGGCTTTGTTTGCGGCGTCGTTCAGTTTTTTTGCGGATAACAGACCAAACTTGCCCTTCATGCCGTCCAAAGAAGGCAGACAAAAATTATCGCGTATTTCCGCGTTGATCATGAGACCTTCGCCGTCGCGTTCCTTCGGAACATACGCAATGTTGTTTTCAAGCGCCATTTTGGACGATTTGATCCGAACGCCCTTCTCCGGCAGCAGTACGGCGCCGCGGGCATCTTCTTCAAGCCCGTACAACGCCTTTCCGAGCATATGGATGCCGGAGTCGCTCAGTCCGCAAAAGCCGAGAATTTCCCCCGCGTGCAGGTCAAAAGACATGGATCGAACTTCTTTCCTCACTGTCAAATCACGGACGGAAAGCACGATGCGATCCTCGCGCGAGGGCGCCGCGTCCGTGCGGTAATAGTCGCCTTCGATTTCACGCCCGACCATCATTCGCTTCAGGTCATTCATTGTGACTTTGTCCGAACGCACGGTGTCCACAACGCGTCCGTCGCGCAATACAGTAAGCGTATCGGTGATTTCCGCAATTTCCTCCAAGTCGTGAGAGATGATTAGGACAGAACGTCCCATCTCCTTGAATGTTAAGATCAGATCGTGCAGACGTTTTCGGTTGTCATAGGAAAGCGCCTGCGTTATTTCATCAAGGATCAGTATCTGCGGATCTATCGCGAGCGCGCGCAGAAGCTCGATCTGTTTACGGGATTCGACGTTCAGCGATTTCGCCGGTTTGTTGAGCGGGATATCGGCGAGACCCCATTTTCGCGCGATTTCACGTATTTCGGCGTTCATTTTTTTCTTGTCCACAATGCCGGCCCTTGTGAATGCGTCGGTGCGTCCTATGAATACGTTTACGCCCGCCGACAACGTTCCTATTACTCCCAATTCCTGCACAACTATCCCGATTTTGCGCGCGTACGCGTCAAGCGGCGACTGCGGCGCATATATCTCTCCGTTCAGATACATCGTTCCCCGGTCGCTTGCGATAACCCCGGCGATCTGCGAGAGCAACGTGGATTTACCTGAACCGTTCTCTCCGACAAGACCTCGGATCTCGCCGCGATCCAATTCAAAATCTATGTCTGTGTTCGCCTTCGTCGGCCCGAAGGATTTGCACAGTTTTTCAATATGCAGAACAGGTTCACGCGCCGCCGTCATTTTACCACCTCTCGGGTTCCTTTTTGCGCGATAACGCCGAAGACCAATACGCACAGCCCCAAAACCGCTTCCTGCAGCGTGCCGGACGGAACTCCGATGATAGAAAGTACGTTGTAGATGATGTATATGAGCAGCGCGCAGAACGGGATGGAGATAATCAAATTCATCCATCTTTCGAATACCTGCGCGAGAAGCACCGTTGCGAGCGGCGGAAATATTATGGATAAGCTTGACAGGCCCGTCATCGCGTACACGCGAAGCATGTAGCTTTCTTTCATAAATCCCGCGCAGCCGATGAATATCCCGCAGACAAGCCCTGTGATGATCAGCGTTGACGGAATTCGAATGCCCATCGCCTTCGCAATAGCGGGATTGTTTCCTATCGAGCGCACGTTGATGCCGAGCGATGAGCGGTTATAGAGAATGTACGCCGCCGTCAGCCCGACGGCGAACACAATGTACGCGCCCGGCGCGTGGCCGAAAATGCTGTATTCTTCTTTTAAGAGAACTACGTATTTGCCGTTCTGCTGCATGATATCCGCGTATTTTGCCGCAGCCGCTTCGTAAACGAGACACATGCCAAGACCCGCCACCCACGACGGTATCTTGCTCCATGCGAAGATATTGAAATTGATCGTCATTAAAATGACGCCTGCGGCAATGCCGCCGATAACAACGCCCGCAGGCCCTATGAGGTTGCCCAACTCACCGGATGCATATATGATCAGCGTAATCGCGGCGCCAACGGATAAATCCATATAATTTAAGGCAAAAATGAAACAATAGCCCCACGCCGAAAAGGACGCAATAATAGCGCTGATACAAAGCGCATTGATGTTTGTCGCCGTTAGGAATTTCCCTTCGAATATCACATTGACGACCACGGCGAATACAATGATTGCCAGAATCAACAACACGAAAGGAAGAACGTTCTTTTTGAAGCCGCCCGCCAATGACATGAAGTCTCTCTCCTTCGCTTTGATGTATCACGTCACCCAATCCCGCGGGGATTGGGTGACGTCGCGTTCATCCTTATTGTTACAGCAGCGGGCTAAGAGGCGTTCTTCTGCTCAATAATCCGGTCGAGAGAGTAGTTGTCAATGAAGTCTTGGTAGTCCGCCCAAGACACATCCTTATTGTATTTCCAAAGAAATTTTTTGATCATGGCTTCCGTGAACGGATGCTCGTCAATGAATTCTTTTTCAAACGAGTCGGCGTTTTCCGCCGTGACGATCAGCGGCAGCATCTCATCGGACACGGGCTGCTTACCGTCATCGTCAAGTATCGGATGACCGGCCAGCCGGTTGAGAAGCAGTGTCGTCGCCAATACGAACTCCGCGGCCGTGCCGCCGTCGCCTATCATTCTGCCCGCCCGAACCTCCGGGAGCAGATCGGAGTCCAATTCAGTACAATAAACCTTGACTGTATCTGTGCGGTTATGGTTTTTGAGCGCATTTACCATGCCGAGCGTGTGAACGCCCGTGGCGCCGTATACCGCGTCCACATCGGGATGCGCGGCCAAAAGATCGGATGATTTGTCGATAGCTTCGGTCGGGAAGTTGCAGTGCGCGTTGCCGACGACCTTGCCGCCGCCTTCCTCAAACGCTGCGGTAAAGCCGGCGACCCTGAGGTCGTGCGATGTGTCTCCGATAGGGCCGCTGATGGTCAGCGCGACCGTACCGCCCTGCCGGGCGGCTATTTCACCCAACTGGTAGCCTTGGCCGAAAACGTTGGCGCCGAAATAGCCTACAAATTGGTCGCTTGCGCGCAGCTCTTCGATCTGGTCGTCGAGCGGAGGGAATTCCGACATCACGAACGCCGTGCCCGCAGCTTCGCAGCCTTCTATGATCGTAGACGTCAGCGTGGTATAGATGCCTGAATAGATAAGACCGTCAATCCCGGAAGAAAGCATACTCTGTACGCCGCTCTGCATCTTGTCGGTCGAGAAATCCGCGCTTATGTATTCCCATCCGTTGTCGGCATTTTCAGTCATAACCGTGTACTCTGCTTCGGTGCGCATATAATTGAGCACCCAATCCGTGCCAAGAAGCGTGAATCCGATATGATACGGAGTACTGTCCTCAGCGCCCGCAGCGTCGTCGGACGCGGCTTCTTGCTGCCCGCCGTCTCCGCCGCAAGCGGCAAGCGACAGGGTCAACAGCAGGGCCAACAGAACAATCGACATTTTTTTCATGCTATTCCTCCTTTAAAATTACGACGAAAACTTTAAGCAGACAGGCCGGTTACACGATTCTTGTGCCGAATTTTATTGTATTTGACGCTAATTCATCTGTCAATCCTTTTTGGGGGCCGCTTTTATGAATATCTATGCGCTGTCATAACACGCATGTTATACCGAGGGGAAAAACGGATATTTACTTTCAAACCGTGAAGCCATATAATACAGCCACAACATATTTTACGCGACGGTTTTTGCGCAGACGGAGAGGAGGAGCCGTAATGAGAACAAAATTAGCCCTTGTTCCTCAAATGGGATTGGACGTCATAGTCGAAGAAGTGGAATTGGCGGATCCGACAGAATACGACGTCAGGATCAAGGTGATGACTTGCACGATCTGCAACAGCGATATTTTGGCGCTCAAAGGAATCCATAACGAATACAAAGGGCCCGGCGCCGCAGGGCACGAGATCGCCGGCATCGTTGACGGGATCGGCGCCAAGGTCACTTACGTTAAACCCGGGGATCGGGTTTTGTGCACGGAAGTACGCGCGGGGTGCGGCGTCTGTCCGCAGTGTCTCGCAGGCAATCAATGGTTTTGCGAAAACCAGCCCGAAGATGCGCACGCCTTCGTTTTGCCAAGCCAATTCACGCGCGATAACGGCGAAGTCGTCATCAACACGTGCCAATATACATCGGGATTTGCGGAATACTGCATAGCGCACGAATCAATGCTTTGCAAAATTGACGACGATATTCCGTTCCGGATAGGATCGGCCTTGGCTTGCGGTTTTATGTCGGGTTTCGGCGCGGTACTCAACCGAAGCAAGGTGTCGCCCGCACAGAGCTTCGCAGTGGTCGGATGCGGCGGCGTCGGCTTGTCCGCCATTATGGGCGCGCGTTATTGCGGCGCCGTTCCGATCATAGGCGTCGATACTCAGGAAAACAAGCTTGAAGCTGCGAAACGCTTTGGCGCGACCCATGTGTTCAACCCGAAAGAGTGCGACGTCGTTAGGGAAGTCAAAAAAGTAACGCGCGGTTACGGTGTTGATCAGTCCTTTGTCGCGGCCGCGGGCCCCGGCATCAAGAAAACCTGTTTCGATCTGACGGCCGATTACGGGCAAATCACAATCGTCGGGCATGGCAACAGAAGGGATGAATTCATGGCTGAGATCAACTGGATGGATTTTTTGTTCGGTAAGCGCGTGACGGGCTGTGTAATGGGCGGAATCACGCTGCGCCGCGATATTCCCGCCTACATGGACATGTACCGAAAAGGGCTTATCGACATCGACGCGCTGCTCACCAATCACTTTTCACTGGATCAAATCAAAGAGGCTCTTGAGGACTCCCTGACAGGATCGCTCAAAAATGTTGTGCATATAGGCGAGCCGGCGCCGGCGCGCGCATAGCGCGGTTTTGGCGGCGCGGTTATCGGTAATGAAGGAGCAAGTTATGAGACTGACGGATGAAGAGAAAAAACTTTTGGACGGCGGCGAGGGTTATCTCGCGCAAAGATGCATGCGGTTTCTCGTTGATTACGGCGATGCTGCGGGAGCGGAATGTCTCGTTGATATTGACGGCACGGTGGATTTGCATCCGGGGGTCAACCCATGCTGGGTGCCCGACTATCGGCTGTCGCAGGACGAAATCGAAGACGCGGCGAAGCGCGGATACCGGTTCAAGACCGTGACGTTTACGAACAAACCGGTTCCGGGATTCATCATAGACGGCTGCGAGGGCTGCCTTACATATCCGTCAAGTGACCCGGCATACCGAGACCGGCGTATGTCGCAGATAAGACCCTTGATTGAAATGGGCGCGATCCCCACGTTTTCATGCGATTATTATCTGAGCGGCACATTTTGGCCTACGGCCGGCCAGCATTGCAGTTGGGGCGAAAGCTCAGCGATTCCGTGGGTGAACGCTGTCCTTGGGGCGCGGGCGAATTTCGACGGCTGCTTTCAGGCCGCGTTCATAGGAAAAATCCCGAAGTATGACCTTCACCTCGATGAAAACCGCGTCGCGACCGTAAAGGTGACAATGGACGGCGAATTGAAAAACGACATTGACTACGAACTGTTCGGCTGGGCCGCGAGCGAACAGCTTGAGATGCGCGTGCCCGCGTTGCTGAACGTCGGCCGACCTACTGTCAGCCGCTTGGTCAAGCTCAATACGGGGCTGACAAGCGGCGGACAGGTTCGAATGTACCATATCCCGGGCGTTACGCCCGAAGCGTCTTCCGTCGAGGCGGCGTTTCGCGGAAACAAACCGTCCGAAGAGATAGTTATATCTCGCGAGGATTTGCGCCGCGTCTATGATCTGGTCAACTGCGCGAGCGACAAAGACGTGGATTTCGTTTATCTTGGCTGCCCTCATTATAATATTGCGGAAGTCCAGAACGCGGCGCGGCTTTTGAACGGCAAGAAACTTAGGGCGGAGCTGTGGATTATGACCGGCCCCGTTGTGTATTATCTCGCCGAACGTATGGGCTTGCGCCGGATCATCGAACGCGCAGGCGGGAAGCTGATGTCCGGTACATGCGTTGGCGAATTGAACGGTGAACTTCTCCCGTACAGAGTTATGGCGACCGATTCGGCAAAGCAGAACTATTATGTCACGGGTCATTTACATCCGAGGGAAATTCAAATATGGTACGGCACAGCCGAAGAGTGCATTGACGCCGCCGTAACGGGCCAATGGCGCGGGGAATGGAAACGGTGACTTATATGAAAAAAGAAGAAATCATCATTCGCGGCAGAACAGTCTACCCGGGCAAAACAGAGGGTGAGGCGCTTGTTTCAAAAGGCCCTATGATGGGGTGGGGGAATGTAAAGGCGGACGCGGGTTACACGGTGGAACGAGGTCATCCGCTGTACGAAATGCCGTTCAAGGGTAAAATCCTCATACTTCCGTTTATACGCGGATCGGGAGGTTTCATGGCTTACGGAGCGTCCGCGCTGTTCGGATCAAACCCTGCGGCTATCTTGATTTCGCAGCCCATGTCGATAGCGATCATGACCGCCATGATTCTGAAACACCCCGTTATGACGGATTTTGACCGTGATCCGTCGAAGGCGGCGGACACAGGCGACTTTGTTTATGTAAATGCGGATGAGGGATATATACGGATTGTCAAAGGCGGGCACAGCTGAGAGGTATGACGTATGACACAGTACGCGGAATATGGTTTTCAGGGAAAAACAGCAATTGTGACGGGCGGCGGGACGGGCATTGGCGCGTCCGTCGCCGTCGAACTGGCAAAGGGCGGCGCCAATGTTGCTGTCTTCGGCAGACGGCCGGAACCGGTCGAGCGGACGAAAAAGCTGTGCCTTGAGTACACTGAAGGGGTTCTCGGTATGAGCGTTGATGTGAGCGACAGAAATTCCGCGGAAAAAGGCGTTGGAATCGTGCTTGATCGCTTCGGCGGCGCGGATATCCTTATAAACAACGCCGGTATTGAGCTTAAAATAGAGCCGGGCCGGTCGAGGTTTTGGGATTTTTTTGACGCTCAGGATTCGGATGATTATCTGGAATTTTTTCGAGTAAATACGCTTGGGCATTATCTGATGAACTTGGCCGTCATACCTGCAATGCGCAAGAATTGCTTTGGGCGGATTGTCAATGTGGCGTCGTCACTGGGCGTCAGCGGCGATTACAGCACACCCGGCTACACCGCCTCGAAAGGCGCCGCTATAACGCAGACCAAAGCCTTTGCGCGTCGTTACGGACATGACAACATTACGGTGAACGCCGTCCTGCCCGGTATGGTCGACACGCCTATGAAATCGGACTCAACGCCGGAGGAGTACGAGACGGTGAAGCGACTGACGCCGCTCGGCAGGGTGGCGCAGCCGATAGATTTGGCGCGCGTCATACTGTTTTTCGCGCAAGAGCATCTGTTTGTTACCGGGCAGACGCTTATCGTATCCGGCGGCATGGATATTTGAAGTCTTGCCGTATGTATGATACAATGAAAGAGGATTCCATGAACGGAATAATCATCGAACGTAAAGAAAGAATCCCGGTGTCGGATGCGTGCGAAGTGCTTGTTGCCGGCGGAGGGATAGCGGGGATTGCCGCAGCGGCGGCGGCCGCGCGGAACGGAAAGGACGTCTTGCTCGTTGAACGCGAGTATGCTCTCGGCGGCATGGCAACGCTGGGTCTTGTTACGATTTATCTTCCGCTCTGCGACGGCGAGGGCAGACAGCTGTCTTACGGTATCTCGGAGGAGCTGCTCAGGCTTTCCGTCAAGCACGGCGCCGAAGCGAACGAACCGCGGGCGTGGACAGAAAACGGCAGCCAAGATGATCGCGTCAAAAATCGGTATATGACGCAATTCAACCCGCATCTGTTTGCGCTTGAAGCAGAAGCGCTGCTCGTCTCGCTCGGTGTGCGTATCCTGTACGGAACGCTGATTGCCGCAGTGGAGAAATCAGGAAACAGAATAGAGTACGTCGTTATTGAGAATAAGTCCGGACGCGGCGCTGTTCGCGCGGAGTCGGTAATCGACTGTACGGGAGACGCGGACGTATGTGTCCGCGCGGGCGCCGAAACCGCGCTCCGCAAGGGCGGCAACGGGCTTGCCGGTTGGTATTATTTCTTTGACGGTGAGACGGTGCGACTCAAAATGTTCGGGCTCGCTGACGTTCCCCCGGAAAATGACGAAATATCCGAAGACGGCGGCGTTGAGGCGGCACAGACGGAAAGTCTTGATCCGTCGATCCGATTTTCGGGCGTCGACGGTTCGGAGCTGAGTGCGGCCGTCTTGTCGGTACATGAAAAGATGGCGGCGGATATCCTCTCTTACCGCGAAAAAAACGCCGCGTTCGTTCCGGTAACAATGTCGTCAATTCCGCTTGTACGCATGTCCCGAAGGCTTGTTGGCGCATACGCGCTCGATGAATCGGAATGCCGCGTTCCAATGAAGGACAGTATTGGCATGACGGGCGACTGGCGCAAGCGCGGGCCGGCCTTCGAAATACCGTTCGGCTGCCTGTACGGCGCGGATGTGCCCAATTTGCTGACTGCGGGGCGCTGTATTTCGGTTACGGACGCGATGTGGGACGTCACGCGGGTCATTCCGCCGTGCGCGGTCACCGGCGAGGCTGCGGGCACGGCGGTCTCGATTGCAAGCGACTTTACGAAAACAGACATAGAGCGGCTGCAAGCGAAGTTAATCGCGCAAAACCAAAAGATTCATCTGACAGACCTGCCGTAGGCTGTCAATCGGGTAACAGAAAGGGTAACGACGATGACGGCGCCTTATATAATTGCGCAAATTGATGAGGGCGGCTATCGAATCGAAGACGACTTTGTCCGCGCGTTCCTGTTCACGGGTAAGACCGGCGCCTTGCTTGTCGATACGGGTCTCGGTACAGGCGACATGAAAGAGGTGTGCGCGTCCCTGACGGACAGGCCTGTCACGCTTGTTCATACGCACGCCGACCCCGATCACATCGGCGGCGACGGCCCGTTCGATGAGATATTGCTGCATCCGGCCGAACACGCCTTGTTTTTTGAGCAGACTTCGCAGTTCGGGGATGCGTTTCTTTCGGGCGCGGATGTGAAGCCTGTTCCGGAAGGCCATGTGTTCGACTTGGGCGGCAGACGCTTCGAGGTGATTCTGATCCCCGGTCATACGCCCGGCAGTATCGCGCTGCTTGATCGGGAAAACCGCGTACTTGTTCCCGGTGATACCGTTTCTGAAGAAACCGTATTTATGTTCGGAAAGGCGCGCGACATTGATGCGTATACAGAAAGTCTGAAAAAGCTGATCTCTTTGCATGACGCGTTCGACGTTTACTATCCCTCGCACGGCCCTATTCCCGTTACTGCGGACGTCGCCGAGACGCTTCTTGAAGGCGCCATCAAACTGCGCGCCCGTGAATTGCAAGGACGCGATCACGAAAGAGAAGACATTCCCGCGCTGCTTTACGAATATAACGGCGTTTCATTTTATTACGCAAACGGGTTCAATACCCCGTAGTATTGCTGCGTTTCCTTATTCATAACGTAGGGTATTGAACCCACTCCAAATACTTCCTATCGTATCAAACTGCCCGGCTCTCCAATACCGCGTAGTTTTGTTGCGGGCAGTTTATTACGCAAACGGGTTCAATACCCCGTAGTTTTTATTGCGCAAAATAACGGCTGCGCCGCCGGACGGTCTATTTTCGCGCGCAGTTTGCGTCATTTCCAAGGAGTATGTCCAAGCCGTGCTCGACGGAAGACATTATGTAATCCAAGATTTCACGGACGGCCTTAGGACTGCCCGGCAGGTTGACGATCAGAGTATCCCCGCGTATACCGGCTTCCGCGCGCGACAGCATGGCGCGCGGCGTGATGTCGAGCGAGAGTTTGCGCATGGCTTCAGGTATGCCGGGCGCGCGCCGTTCGACGACGTCAAGCGTCGCCTCCGGCGTAACGTCGCGTTTCGAAAAACCCGTGCCGCCGGTCGTCAGTATCAGATCGATGCCGGCTTCGTCGGCCAGACGCGTCATCTCGCGCGCCAATCTCTCGCGGTCGTCGGGCAGCACGGTGGCGCCGCTTACTGAAAAATTCCCGTAAGACGACAGTATCTCACGGATCGCGGGCCCCGATATATCTTCGCGCGTCCCCTCGGATGACGAATCGCTAACTGTTATTATGAAGACTTTGTACATATTATATCTCCGTTTGCTTCTTGCTTCAAATTTCTTTGAGTAGTTTTGATTGAAATCTTTGAGCAGTAACAAGAAACTTGCCAAATCTTTCCCCGTCATGAGCAACTTCCGTTTCACTCATAATTATAATACGTAAAATACGCAACGTCAAAATAAATGATATGTATTTTGCAAGAAGGCTTAATACCCGGCGGCCTTGAACAGCCACACTCCAAAGCCGCAGCCGCGCTTTGTTATCTCGAATTTGGGGAATGGCGAGTTCTTGGCAAACTCCTCAAACTCTGCATGATTGTAAGCGCCGTTCCGCAGGAATGTCTTAAACGACAGCTTTATAAACCACCTGTCAAAGCCGCTTAGCCCGTGCATAGATTTTAACTCTTCCTCAATGTCGGCGGCGGTGTTTTCACGATTCATATCGTT
>JAISBV010000125.1 GCA_031266025.1 Eubacteriales Family XIII. Incertae Sedis bacterium | reverse complement strand
GGATGAAAAGCCTTGATAGTCCAAATCCACGCCGCGGTCAATTAAGTAACGTATAAATATAAGCCGAAGCACAAGCTTTGTTGCAAACGGCACATGATATGTGTTTTTTAATTTGTCTGTCAGATAAGTTAAATTATCCAACAAATCATCATTGAGTTTCTTGTCGTTAAAATACGAGACATAGTCCTTCCAAAAGTTTTGGTTTGTAATTTCCCAAAACGAAAACGGTGAATTCTCGTCAATTATATCGAAAGCGAGTTTTTTCGTTTCAGGAAGCAAATGCGTATCTTTGTTAATTGTGCAACCGTTAAACACCTTAATAGCATCGGCGCCGCAGAATATTGCCACGGGAATCTGCGCGTTCCATATCTTCCTGTGAATAGCCTTTTGCGCGTCTTGATTTGACGGCTCGTCAAAGAACATCACAAAAGGTTCGTTATCTGTCATATATACGGCATATGGGAACAGTTCATTTAAAACCTTGATTGTGTGCATGGTCAAGTCCGAAGAATTATAGCCGTCGCTCCTGCGCTTTAAACATGAAGATTCAGCGTACCCAAGTCGTTTTATGATTGAATCCAAATGCTTACTCACTTGACTGTCCTCCCTCGAATTTATTATGCAAGCGGGCTCAATAATGATATCACACCGGGGCAAAAAATTCAACGGTCCCGGCACGTAACGCATTAATTGTGTATATCCATATAATACATTATTTTAAATTTAATTACAAGAAAAAAATTACCTGCAACCATTGTTTCTTAACGATTACAGGTAATTTTACGCAATGAATCAATCCGCGAATGCTATGTCTACATTGCCCATGTCGGCGCGGATGCGGAGCGTATAATTCTCGGAGTCGGGTCGGCCGGAGCCTTGGGTCATGCCGGCGTTTAAGCCCGAGACACTGCGTCCGCCCACGGAAACGGCGCCGAGCGCCACGTTAAGATCGACTCGGTAATCCCACTCGGGCAGATCCGTCTTGAGACTTACGCTGCCCATATTGGCCGAAATATCCACATTGCCTCGCAGCCGTCCGCTCACATCGACATTTCCCATTCTGAAATCTCCCGTCAGCTCGCCGCAGTCGAAGCCTTTCGCCGAAAAGCTGCCCGCATCCATGTCGAAGACGGCGCTTTCCGCGCGTACATCATCTATCCTGCACTCGCCCGCCGACATGGTTACGCTGAGGTCTTGCACGCTCGTTTCATCTATCTCAAGACTGCCCGCGCTGCAATCAACGGACAGCGACGCCGCTTCGAGACCGTCGACCTCCACCTTGCCCGCCGCAGCCTCTATGTCCACGTTGCTCAGGCGCGCGTTCGCGGGATATGTGATCACGATCGTCGGAATATCATCCTCGTCGTATCCGTTGAATATTCTCAGCCAGTCAACGCTGAGAAACCGGCGTATGCCTCTTTCGCGCGAGCGCGCCGTATCGCGCACTGTGAGCACATCGTCCTTGATATCGAACGCGAGGGTTTCGCGCACATACTCGTTGCGAATCACAACGCTGTAGTCGTCGTCCTCCCGCAGCTCGATGAAATACGCGTCCACATCGACGTCTATGCTCGTAAAACGTTCGTAAAGACCTTGAGAAACGTCTCTGAGCGCGCCCGGAAAACCGCGTTCATCCTCGAAATAGACCCGGAATCCCCGCGATCCGAAACTGACGCTGTTCAGTCCGCCAAACGCGAAACCGATTACGGAGAGTATCATGCCCGCCGCTATCATGGCCGTCGCTGTTATGACGATCGCCTTCGTTACCCTACCCATCGTTGCGTTCACCCGCCTTTCTTTCATGCCGCTCGCGGCCTTTGACTCTTATACCGTCAAGAAGTCTCGCGACGCCGCCCACGAGCGCCCTGCTTGCGGCGAATACGAGAATGCCGAGCAGCAGCGCGATGCCCGTCGCCGCCAAACCGCCGCCCATGTAGAATATACCCGTCGGCGCGTGCGTGAACAGCACGGCCGCTCCCGCTATAAACGCGAGCACGCCGCCGCCGCAGACGGCCACGACGGCCGCCACGAGCGCCACAATGACCGCGAACACGGACGCGAGCAGTCCTATAACCGCTCCGAGCAGCGCGATCGCGACGGGTATGGCGATCGGAAGCGCAAGTATGCCGAGCAGCACGATCCATATCGTCGATATGCCCTTTTTCACGGGCGGCGCTTCCGTCTTGCCCATACCTTTAACGGCGGCGTCCGCCTTGATCTGCGCCGCTACGCGCACGGGCGAACCGAGTTCCGCGATGACGCGGGCTTCGTTTTCCGGCCCCGCTTCGTCAAAGTATTCGTTGTAGTACGCAATCGCCTCCGCGCGTTCACGCTCATCGATGCGCGCGAGCTGCCGTTCGAGCTCCGCCATAAATTCAGCCCTATTCACCCAAATCACCTCCGTATAGCAATTTGTCCACATTGTTCCTGTACGATTCCCAATCGCGCCTGTATGCCTTAACCTGTTCCGACCCCTTCTCGGTTATCGCGTAATAGCGCCTGTTTCGGCCCTGCCACGCTTGGTCGTAGGTTGTGAGACAAGCGTCGCGCTGCAGTCGCTTCAATACAGGGTACAGTGTCGATTCCGATATGCCAAGCTCGGACTTCAGCGTTTGCGTCAGGACGTATCCGTATGTGTCCTCGCGCTGCAGCACCGACAGTACGCAAGCATCGAGCAGCGCCGAGCCCACTTGAAAGCCCATGATGCCCCTCCTTTCCGGCCATTGTTGATTTTGACCATTCATGTAATATTATTAGATTAGCAATATTATATGTCGTATAATATTATTTGTCAACAATAATTAAAAAAAAATTTTACTTGACAGGAATACTTAGAGTATGCTAACATGTAAAAGATAGCCAATGCTAACTTTTCGGTTGCGGCGCGTTACGCCGCTTTGTGTATACAGTTGTACAAACAGGAGGAATTTTAATTGCGAAAGAGACTTGTGACGGTCGCCGCGATATTGCTCGCGTTCATATGCGTACTGCCTGCGACGGTCTTCGCCGCCTATGAAACGTGGAATCAAGTCGTGGACGACATGGAAACGATTCTGAACGATTCCTACGATATATATATGTCCGGTGACGCGGAAGCCGGCAAGGACAAGGTCGATGAGGCGTATTTCGGGTTTTACGAGAAGCTCGGTTATGAGAAGACCGTTATGGCGTATATCTCCGGCGAACGCGCCGCAAAGGTAGAGTACGAGTTCAGCTTTGCGAAAAAAGCCATGATCGCGGGCGACGACGCGGCGGCCAGGGAGTCACTCGACAATCTGATCCGCTATCTGCGCGAGGACGCGAACACCTTGGACGGAACGAAGGAGAGCGCGGTTGGCGTGTTCGTCGCATCGCTGCTCATTATCACGAGAGAGGGCTTTGAGGCCATCCTCGTTGTGGGCGCCATCATAGCGTACCTCGTAAAGAGCGGAAACAAACAGCACAATACGGCCGTTTACATCGGCTCGCTCATTGCCCTCGCGCTCAGCGTAGTAATGGCCTTCATCCTGAACGCGCTGTCCGGCGCGAACTCGGGCGAGAATCAGGAAATCGTAGAGGGCGTCACAATGCTTATCGCCGTGGCCGTGCTCTTTTACGTGAGCAATTGGATGGTGTCCAAGGCCGAAGCGGCCGCGTGGACGACGTATATCGAAGGCATGGTGCAGGCATCCATCACGCGCGGCAGCGTGTTGTCGCTGGCGTTCGCGGCATTTTTGGCCGTATTTCGCGAAGGCGCCGAAACCATCCTTTTTTATCAGGCGTTGTTAGCCGGAACTAACACATATGTCAATATGGTTTGGCTCGGACTCGCCGTGGGCTGCGTTCTTTTGGTCGTCATCTACATTCTTATACGCGTATTGAGCTTCAGACTGCCGCTCAAACCTTTCTTCCTCGGTACAAGCGTGCTGCTTGCCGTTATGTGTATCTCCTTCCTCGGCTCGGGCATCAAAGAACTGCAGGAGGGCAACGTCATAAGCGTGACGGCCGCGCCGGGCGTCGGCACGGTGGACATACTGGGCATATACCCAACCTTGGAAACACTTGTGCCGCAGATAATCCTGCTTGTCGTCACCGTTGGTACGTTCGTCGTGCAGATGCGAAAGGGCAGAAGACTCCGTGCCATGGCGGAAAGCGCGCCCGGGAATGACGCGAACGAGAAATGACATTACACACGTTGAACATGGTCTGACCGCACGAACGGCGATGACTTATACGCCGCTGTAAAAGCAGATCGTTCATAATAATTGTTGTTTTATAAAGGAGGAAAAATGCAATGAAGAACAAAAAGGTATTGGTTCTGCTCTTGATGATCTTGGTCGCGCTGTTCGGCGCGACGGCTTGCGGCGGCGATACAAGCAGCTCGGGCGGCGGCTCGGACGCGACCGAAGCCGACGCGGGCGGCGGCGATGTGGGTCCCGGCGACGTGGCAGGCTTTGAAGAATTCCCGATAGGCGATGATATCGAACTCGGCCCCCTCAACGTGGCGGGCGTATACTTCCAGCCTGTTGACATGGAACCCGTGGGCAGCAGCTTGGCTGCGGCGGACTCCGACTTCCATATAGAGGCGGACATCTCCGCGCTTGCGAATGACCTCGGCTACGGCGTCGGCGACTTCGTACCTTGGCTGACCGTGAACTATGAGATCGCGGACGAGACCGGCAATATGGTTTCGGAGGGTACCTTCATGCCCATGAGCGCGAGCGACGGCCCCCATTACGGCGCCAATATCAGCCTCGGCGGTCAAGCCGGCACATATAACGTCAAGTTCCTGATCGAAAGCCCCGAGGTCAACGGCTATCTGTTGCACGTGGATCAGGCGACGGGCGTGGAAGGCCGCTTCTGGAACGAACCTTTGGTGGCCGAGTGGGACTTTGACTTCGTTCCGAGGGAGTGGTAATCCGTAAAGATCAGTAATAAAGACGGAAAGAATATCGGTACGGTTATATAAAGATGTCATTCCACCGGCGGCCTTGGGCCGGTGGAATCCAAAAAGAAAGGCATGGATTCCGAGACAGGTCTTCTCGGAATGACAGTCGGTTTTTCGGAATATATGAAATGATAAGATGCTGCATTATTTGATATTGACAATAGAAAACACGCTCGGTTCCGCGATACTCGTCGCCTTGCTGTTTATGACGGCGTACAGAGAACGCCCTAAGTCGCGGCGAAGCTTTATGCCCGCCGCGACTGCGGCGGGCATAGGCGCGGCTTTGATACTGTCCGCCGTAATTCATACGACGGTTCTGATCAACAGAGAGTTTCTGAACATAGGCGTACTGTCCGCCGCCGGCATAGCGGGTATTATATATATATTATTCTTGTGGGGTATCTTTCGGAAAAATGCGCCCGGCGTTCACGCGGCGGCTCGGGACGCGTCCTCGTCGCTGCTTTCCGCGATTCTGCTGTTCTACTGTTTGCCCACAGTCATATTGTACCCAACGCAGTTCCTGCTTGCGGGCGAAAGCGTGCTCAGCACGGATTTTCTGTTTAAATCCATAGGTTATCTTGCCGGTCTTCTCATCTCGTTTTTGGCGGCCTTAGCGCTGTTCAGAACGCGAGAAGGCGTACCGGCCCCGTTGTTGCGCGTTTTACTGACCGCGGGGATAGCGGTCAATATGGCGGATCAATTTTCAACCATAATACAATTCCTCTTGGCAAGGCGCATCATACCCATGTCCAAGGGCATATTTGAATTTGTCAAGATAACGGTCAATTACGACGATTACTTTTTGTATCTGATTATGGCGATCACATTGCCGCTGCCCTTCCTGCTGTGGGCGATGAACCTCAGGCCCGCGGGTCGCCCGGAAAATCCCGCGCAGTACCGCAAGATCAAGTCGACGGCTCGCAGGATCAGGCGTTACAGTACGCTGATCCTCGCATGCTACATACTGTCCGTGATCAGCATGACGGCGGTAAGGGCCTATGACCAACGCGAAGTGACGCTTTCGCCGGCGGAGCCCATGAATATTGACGGCGTCCGCATCACCCTTCCCATAGAAAACATCGACGACGGGCATCTCCATCGTTTTGCCTATATATCATCGGAAGCTATAGAAGTACGCTTTATCGTAATAAAGAAGAACGAATCCGCGTGGGGCGTCGGCCTCGACGCCTGCGACATCTGCGGCGCCACGGGCTACTATGAGCGCGAGGACGAGGTGATCTGCAAGCTCTGCGACGTGGTCATGAACAAATCGACCATAGGCTTCAAAGGGGGCTGCAACCCCGTGCCGTTGGCTTACGCGGTTTCCGACGGCAATATGGTTATACAAATACAAGACTTAGAGAATGAGCAGCATCGGTTTAAATGACGTTACAGTTCAGAGGTTAGTTGAGAACTGAAATAATTAAAAATATTTCGGTCGTTGAAGTACAAAAGTACGTCATTCCACCGGCTGCCTTGAGCCGGTGGAATCCAAGGTTCTTTTTTAGATTCCACCGGCCCAAGGCAGCCAGTACAAGCGGGACAGTTCTTCCCGGAATGACAGGGAAATAGATTAAATGTTTTTAAGACTTGTAAAAGGCGCCCTATTCAGACAAAAGAAAAAGATGCTGATGATAGCCTTCACTATAGCGCTCGGCGCGTCTTTGGCCACGGCTATGCTCAACGTCATGCTTGACGTGGGCGACAAGGTGAACAGGGAGCTGAAGACTTATGGCGCCAACATCAACGTGCTGCCCAAGGAGGTTTCGCTGCTCGACGACCTTTACGGCGTCAGCGACGGTTCAGGCGTTCTTTCGGAATCCGAGCTCGGCAGTCTTAAAACCATATTCTGGGCGTTCAATATCGTGGATTTCGCGCCGTATCTGAACGTAAAGGCGCGCATTTCGGGCCGGGACGGCGAATTCAGGCTAGTGGGAACCTGGTTCGCGAATCACCTTGAGCTGCCAACGGGCGAGGCTCTCGACACGGGTATAAACAATATGAAGAGTTGGTGGTCAGTGGAAGGAGAGTGGCCTGCGGGCGACGACGCGAGCGCGGCCATGGCGGGAAGTATTGCCGCAGAGCGGGCCGGTCTCGCGGTGGGCGACGTCATTTCCGTCAGCACGGGCGGCGGGAACGGCGAGAGCGTAAGCCTGACGATAAAGGGGATATTTGCCGCCGGCAGCGATGAGGACGAACGTATATACGTGCCGCTGTCCGTCGCGCAAGGTATGGCGAAAAGACCCGGCGCGGTCAGCAGCGTGGAGGTCAGCGCGCTGACGACACCGGACAACGAGCTCTCGCGCCGCGCCGCGCAAAACCCCAAGAGCCTGTCCGTAAAGGAATGGGAAACATGGTATTGCACGGCCTACGTCAGCGCCATCTGCTATCAGATCGAAGAAGTTCTGACGGATTCCGTCGCCAAGCCCATACGCCAAGTGGCCGAGTCGGAAGGCGCCATTTTGGAAAAAACGCAGCTGCTCATGCTGCTGATTACGATACTGAGCCTTGCCGGAGCGGCCCTCGGCATATCGAACCTCGTGACGGCCGGCGTCATGGAGCGCAGCCGCGAGATCGGACTGCTCAAAGCGCTCGGCGCGGGCAACGCGCCGGTTTCCCGGCTGATACTGACGGAAATACTCATTACGGGCGTGGTCGGCGGCGTTGCCGGTTATTTTGCGGGTCTGGGTTTCGCGCAGATCATCGGCCAAACGGTGTTCGGCGCTGCGATCAACATCAAGCCGATGGTCATTCCCTTAGTAGCGATTCTGGTATTTTTAGTGACCTTGGTTGGCTCCGTACCGTCGATCCGCTTACTTCTGTCACTGCGCCCCGCAGAAGTTCTTCACGGCCGCTGATAATATTCGGAGATTTGAATGACTAAGAGATCCATGTACATCAAGATGATCACAAGCTCGCTGATTCGCAGGCGTTCGAGGATGTTCGTGGCGCTGCTCGCCGTGGCGGTCGGCGCCACCATACTGTCGGGGCTTGTAACCGTATACTACGATATACCGCGCCAGATGCGACAGGAATTTCGCTCTTACGGCGCCAACTTCATCCTTGTGTCCGCCTCGGGCGAGACGATATCCGAGGAATCGGCGGCTGCGGCCCTTGGCTGCATACCCGAGGATAAGGTCGTCGGGACAGCGCCGTATCGCTACGAAACCGTAAAGATCAACGAACAGCCCTTTATGGCGGCCGGGACTGAGCTTTCGGAAGCGCGCAAGGCCAGCCCTTACTGGTTTGTATCGGGAGAATGGCCTGAGCGCGACGGAAGCGTGCTCATAGGGCAGGAGGTCGCCGATGTGATAAAACTGTTGCCGGGCAACTCGTTCACTATGACGGGAACTGATCTTGCGGGCGAATCGTTCAGCCGTGATTTCCGCGTTTCGGGCATTGTGCAGACGGGCGGAACGGAGGAGGCTTTCATCTTTATGTCACTTGCGGATTTTGCTTCCGTCATAGGAGAGAACGGCGCTTTCGATGTGGTTGAATGCAGCATTTCCGCTTCACAGGCGGAGCTTGAGACCATAGCGGCCCGCGTGACGGAAATCGCGGAAGACGTCGCGCCGAGACTCGTGACGCGCGTTACCCGTTCGGAGGGCGCGGTTTTGACGAAGCTTCAGGCCCTTGTGTTCCTTGTAACGGCCGTCGTGCTGCTATTGACCATGATCTGCGTCGCCACCACGATGATGGCGGTCGTGGCGGAACGGCGCAAGGAAATAGGGCTGAAAAAGGCATTGGGAGCGCCTGACAAGAGCATTATAACGGAATTTTTGGGAGAAGGACTGTTACTCGGCTGCTTGGGCGGAGCGCTCGGCTCAGCGCTCGGATTCGGCTTCGCGCAGATCATAGGCGTCAACGTGTTCAGCCGCGCCGTACAGTTCCCGGCCGCTTTGGCGCCCGCGACCCTTATCGCGTCCGTGCTTATTACGGGCTTGGCCTGTCTTATCCCTGTCAGGAGCGCGACTTATGTGGATCCGGCCATAGTGTTGCGCGGCGAATGAGAGCAGTAACTGCTCAAACGCCACGTGATTTTCGCCCATCTCGGAACCTGATTCGGATTTTGGTCTTCTCACATACTATTTGTATGCTCCGAGAACCAAAATCCGTCTCAGAACCCGATCTGAACACGCGTACCCGGAGCTTGCGAACGGGTAAAACTGACACGGCGTTCGAGTAGTTTTGATTGAACCTTGGAATTTAACCTTAGAACAGTAACGGTCAAATGATTTTGACGGAGAATAGAATATGGCTTTACTTGATATAAAAGGAATATCGAAGATATACGGCAGCGTCAAGGCTTTGCAGAACATAGACTTGGCCGTCGAACAGGGCGAATGGCTGTCTATAATGGGGCCGTCCGGATCGGGCAAGACGACAATGATGAATATCATCGGCTGTATGGACAAGCCCACCGACGGCAAGGTTATCTTGGACGGCATAGACATCTCCGCCGAGAGCGCACGGAATCTGACGGCCATACGCAGGGATAAAATCGGCCTTATATTCCAACAGTTTCACCTGATAAGCTATCTCACGGCTTTGGAGAACATCATGGTCGCGCAATACTATCACAGCATGCCGGACGAGAAAGAGGCCTTGCAGGCCTTGGACAGGGTCGGGCTTCTTGAGAGAGCCAAGCATCTGCCGAGTCAGCTTTCGGGCGGCGAGCAGCAGAGGGTTTGCATAGCGCGAGCCCTCATCAATTATCCTATGCTCGTGCTTGCGGACGAGCCGACAGGAAATCTGGATGAGGTAAATGAAGGTATAGTAATGGATATATTCAGGCAGCTGCACAGTGAAGGCAGCACTGTCGTCGTTGTTACCCATGATCCGGAGGTGGCGGAGGAGGCGCAGCGAACCGTGATTCTTGAACACGGACGTATAGCGCGCATCACATATAACGTCGGTCGGGAATCGAGAAAAGGAGAGTAAATATTATGGTACGCAATATGAAAATCGTCGGCGTTGCGCTGCTTATCGCGGCCGCGCTGTCGCTTTGCGGCTGCGGAACTTCTTCAGACGCCGCGTCGCTCGAAGACGGCGTTTACACGGGCGTCAGCGGCGAGGACGACGACGGCGCTTACGGCGAGGTGAGCATAACCGTGGAGGACGGCGCCATCACGGCCTGCAGCTTTGTAACTTGGCAGAAGGACGGCAGCGTCAAGGACGAGGATTACGGCAAGGTAAACGGCGAGATTTCCAATAGGGACTTTTACGATAAGGCGCAGCTTGCCGTTCGCGCTATGAAGCAGTACGCGGACGAGCTTGTGGAAACGCAGGCGCCGGAGAGCGTGGACGCGGTGTCGGGCGCGACAATAGCACACGGTCAATTTTTGGAAGCGGTCGCGGACGCGTTCAGCGGCGATAAACGGTAAAGCCCGCGCAAAATAACAAATGGAGGAAACTCATGGTAAAATTGTCGCCGGCAATGGAAGATTACTTGAAGAGGATATACAATCTGAGCGGGCGCAGTACCGAAAAGTTAGTACATGTTAGCGAGTTGGCTTCGCAAATGGGCGTGAGTAAGGCTTGCGCGAGCCGCGCCACAAATACCCTGTCCGAGAAGGGCTTGATTCAAAAGAGCAAATATCAAGGCGTTACACTGACGCAAGAGGGTAAAAAGCGCGCGTCGACCCTGTTCAGACGCCACAATATCATAACGCGCTTTTTCAGCGAGGTGCTGCTCGTGGATCCGATTATCGCGGAAAAGGACGCGTGCAGGGTCGAACATGACATCAGCGCGGAAAGCTACCGCTCCATTCGGCAATATCTGAATAGTAATAAATCCGGCGGTTCGAACTCCAATCCAAAACACAGCGCCTGATTGCTGTCCTAAAGTCGTAAAGAAATATTAAGATTAAAAAATATCGGACTGTATTGCAATTATACCTCAATACAGAATATAATGGGTAATACGGGTTGCGTATTGCTTGTATTCGCGCGCCCAAATTACTGATAAAGGGGGTCGCAACAGTGGTTTCCGACAAAATTGCCGAGGCGGGCAAAGGGGATGCCGCCGGCAAAGATGACGCCGCCGCGCCGCGCCGCCCGCTTATCCGGGTGAGCCATATTCGCAAGGTTTACCGCATGGGCGACGAGCGCATAATCGCCTTGGACGACGTCAGCCTTGATATATACCGAGGAGAGATCGTTTGCTTTCTGGGAACCTCCGGCTCCGGCAAATCCACATTTCTCAACATGGTGGCCGGGCTCGAAAAGCCGACGAGGGGTACGATAGACGTGGGCGGCATCGCGCTGCACAAGCTGAACGAGGAGAGCGTGACGCTGTTT
>JAISBV010000021.1 GCA_031266025.1 Eubacteriales Family XIII. Incertae Sedis bacterium | reverse complement strand
TTCTTCCCGGAATGACTGAGAAAATTCTAAAACGCGTTCAATTGGTAATCCCTATTTACCCGCCACAAAACGGTCGCCGTCTCCGCGCGCGTGGCCGGCTTCATGGGCTCCAAAAGCCCCTCGGCCGAACCCGTGAGCACGCCTTTTTCGACAAAGGCGGACAGCGGCGCGACGGCGTACACCGCCACCTGCGCGCGATCCGGAAAAGCGTCGAGAACGGATGGAGCGACGCCGGTTCCCGCCTTTCCCATGATCACGAGCGCCCTGTATGTCATGGCGAGCATATCCTGCTTCATAAGTGTCGCGTCGGGGTCGAACATATTATCGCCTATGCCCGTAACTATGCCCGCGCGCTTCGCGGATGCGACAGCTCCGTAATAGTATATGCCCGGCGCGACATCCGAGAAATTCTCCGCAGCCTCGGTCTCCGTAAATAGAGCGAAAGAAGTCATGAGCATGTAGACGAAATCCGCGCGCTTTATGTTGTTGTCGGGCAGGAATGTGCCGTCGGGATAGCCTTTTATGTAGCCCGCCGCCGCAATCGACGCGATATAATCCTTTGCCCAGTGGTCGGCAGTGTCGGAAAATACCGGAGCCGCGCCCGCGGTCCCCTGCCCCGCTGAACCCTGATCCGCTGTTCCGCCGGAACCGGTCGTTCCGGAAGCCGCGCCGGTCTCGTTGAGCTCCTTTATAAGCGTGCGCAGCGCGGGATTGTCCGCAAAGGATTTGTACGCGTACATGATGTAACCGCTCACATTGGCGTCGGCCCTGTTGAACGCAAGCTGCCGGCTGATTTCGTCGACGCCGCGCCACGGGCTGTTCGCGTCCGTGCTGCCGGTTCTGTACGCGGCCTGTCCGATATAAAGCTTGACGTTCGTGCCGGCCACGACGTCGACCCACCATCTGACGAGCGTCGCGTAATCGGCTATATCATAGCCTATATTCCAATATATCTGAGGCGCGATGTAATCGACGATACCGCGCTTGACCCAACCGCGCGTGTCCGCGAACTTCTGGATCAGGGCTTCGCCGCCTCTTGTATCGCTGCCCAAGGGCGTCGTGGACTTGTTGGCCCATATGCCTATGGGGCTGACGCCGAACACGATGGCCTTTCCGCTTGAGTGAACGACGTTGTAGATGTTTTGAACGGTCGTCTCGGTATTGGCGTTGCGCCACTCCGTTTTGGAAGGATAGGCGGCGCCGTAGGCCGCAAAGGCCGCCGCGTCGTCAAAGTCGGCGTCCGGATAGAAGTAATCGTCTATATGAATACCGTCTACCGCGTAATTGTCGATGATCTCCCTGACCCCGTCCGCTATGAGCTGCTGCACTCCGGGCTCGCCGGGATTCCAGTACATGCGTCCGTCCGTATGCGTCACGGTCCATTCGGGATGCAAGCGAGCCGGATGAGTCGCGACAAGACCCGAGTTATCCTGCGTTTCGGCCGTAATGCGGTAGGGATTCAGCCAAGCGTGCAGCTCAAGGCCGCGCTCGTGAGCGGCCTGCACCATGAAGGCAAGCGGATCGAAACCATCGGCGGGCGCAATGCCTTGCGTTCCGGTCAGATACTTCGACCACGGGAATATAGCTGACCTGTACAGGGCGTCGGAAGCGGGCCTGACCTGAAAGAACACCGCGTTGAAACCCATGTCCTTCGCGTCGTCCAATATACGAAGCGCGTCGCGCCTGAGAGCTTCGGGATCCGTCGTCGTACCGGCCGGATAATTCAGGCTCAAAACAGTGGGTACCCAAACGCCTCGGAACTCATCCCTCGGAGCGGCTGATATAGGCGCCGGTTGCAGACAGACAAGCACTATAAACATGATAAGCAGCGCGGCCGCATAGGCGGGCAATCGTTTTATACGCATGGCGTTCCTCCTTTTGGTAACTACACAAACTCCACGTGATTTTTACCCGTTCGCAAGCTCCGGGCACAAGTGCCCATTCCGGAACCTGAAAGCTGAGTTGCCTTTTTCCCGCGGCTTTAGCCGCAATGGGAAAACGGACAGCCGTGCTGCCTTCCTCACGTAGCTTCGAGTACGTTCCGGGGAGCCAACATGTGGCTTTGCCACATTCCTACGCTCACTTCGTTCGCTTCGCTGTCCGTTTTGCCTGCCGAAGCAAAGCTTCGGGGCAAAAAGGCAACTCAGCTTTCAGAACCCGGCCTGAGCGAAACTGACGCGGCGTTTGAGTAGTTTTAATTGAAATCTTTGAGCAGTAACATTAATTTTACCATAAAAAATCCCAATACGCAAAAGAACACTTGCGTTTTTTCGTAATTTTTTATATAATATTCAAAATTTCAAAATGTGAAGCGGCTTGAAGAGCGCAACGGAGGCGACAATGGATTTGTGGAAAAATTATTCGAATGAACAGCTCTTGAATCTGAAGGAAAGCTGCGGCAAGGCGTATGCGGAACTCAAAGCCCGCGGTCTGAAGCTCGATATGTCGCGCGGCAAGCCTTCGCCTGACATACTCGATATGAGCAACGGACTTTTGGGTACGCTCTCGTCGCCCATATCCGAAGACGGCACGGACGCGCGCAACTACGGCGTTCCGACAGGTCTTGCGGAATGCAGACGCTTATTCTCGGAACTGCTCGGCATACCCGAGGGTCTTATCATAATAGGCAATAACGCGAGTCTCGAGTTGATGCACAACTTTTACAGCAGACTCTATCTGTTCGGCACATTGGGCAATGAACCTTGGAGCAAACTTAACAGTGTGAAATTCCTGTGCCCGAGTCCCGGTTACGACAGGCATTTCGCCGTAAGCAATGCTTTCGGCACGGAAATGATCCCCGTGACTATGACGGAGGACGGCCCTGATATGGACGAGGTAGAAGACCTTGTGCGGGAGGACGACTCCGTTAAAGGCATATGGTGCGTGCCTCTTTACTCAAACCCTCAAGGCGTAGTTTACAGCGACGAAACGGTAAGGCGTCTGGCCCAAATGAAAACAAGGGCCAAAGATTTCAGGATATTCTGGGACAATGCTTATGGGCTGCATCATGTTTTCGGCGAAAACAGCATTGCGGATATATTCAAATCGGCGGCGGAGACCGGCAATGAGGATCGTATATATTACTTCTTCTCCACCTCGAAGATCACATTCCCGGGAGGAGGGATCGGACTCGCGGCTGCAAGCCCCGCGAACATCGCCGAGCAGTGTAAGCATATATCTGTACAGACTATAGGCTACGACAAGCTGAATCAACTGCGCTTCGTCAGGTATTTCAAGACCGCCGAAAACATCAGGCGTCATATGAGCGCCATAGGCGATATGCTGCGGCCCAAGTTTGAAATCGTGCTCAACATGCTCGAAAGCGAATTGGGTGGAACGGGACTCGTGACGTGGATACGCCCCAAAGGCGGTTATTTTATCGGGGTAGATACGATGGAAGGCTGCGCTAAGGCGGTTGTCGCATTGGCAAAAGAGGCGGGTGCAACGCTGACGAACGCGGGCGCGACATTTCCTCGCGGCGTAGATCCGAAGGATACAAGCATTCGAATAGCGCCGACATACCCGGCGCAGGACGAACTGAGCTCCGCAATGCGTCTGTTCTGCCTATGCGTAAAATTAGTGAGCATAGATAAGATTCTGTCAGAGCGATCCGCATAGAGCGATCCGAAAGGAACCGAGTCGATGAAAAAACCCTTTGCAAATCATGAAACTCTCATGAGTATCGCGGACGTCTACCCCACGCCCTTTCATTTGTACGACGAAGCGGGGATAAGAAACACCGCGCGCGCCGTAAACGCGGCCTTCGCTTGGAACGGAGGCTTTAAGGAATACTTCGCGGTCAAAGCGAATCCGAATCCCGAAATCATCGCCATACTGAAAGAGGAAGGCTGCGGCGTGGACTGTTCGAGTCTCACAGAGCTGATGATAGCGGAGACCTTGGGTTTTCGCGGGGAGGAAATCATGTTCTCGTCAAACGCGACGCCCGCGGACGATTTTATCTACGCGAAGGCCTTGGGCGCAATAATCAACCTTGACGATTTTTCACATATAGATTTTCTCGACCGTCACGCCGGAATACCTGAAACGATATGCTGCCGGTACAATCCGGGAAGCTTCGGCATACAAAACAGCATTATGTCCAACCCCGCCGACGCCAAATACGGATTCACGAAAGAGCAGCTGCGCGAAGGATTCTTGAAACTCCGTGAAATGGGGGCGCGCACATTCGGGCTGCATTCCTTTCTCGCAAGCAACACGCTGACGCCGGATTATTACCCCGCCCTCGCGCGAACGCTGCTTGAAACCGCCGCTTGGCTCAAAGCAGAAACCGGAATACACGTCGCGTTCATAAATTTGAGCGGTGGCGTAGGCATAGCCTACCGACCCGACGAGAGACCTAACGATATCGCGCGGATCGGCGCGCTCGTGCGTGGCGTATACGACGAAGTACCGGCATCCGCCGGGCTTTCGAATCCGGCGCTCTTCACGGAAATGGGACGATTCATGTTGGGACCGCACGGTTGTCTCGTAGCTGCCGCATTGCACAGCAAGGACACCTACAAGCGATACATCGGCCTTGACGCCTGTGCCGCCGATCTGATGCGCCCCGCCGTATACGGCGCATATCACCATATAACGGTATCGGGGAAAGAGAATATGCCGGCCGACCGCATATACGACGTCACAGGATCCCTATGCGAAAACAACGACAAATTCGCCGTCGACCGAGCGTTGCCGGAAATAGAAAAGGGCGACCTGATCGTGATACACGATACGGGCGCCCACGGATACGCTATGGGATACAATTATAACGGAAAACTGCGATCTGCGGAACTCCTGCTGCGCGCGGACGGCTCCGTCAAACTCATAAGACGGGCGGAACGCCCTGAGGACTACTTCGCGACGCTCACGGAAACACGGTTTGGCAAGCAGTTGAACGAAGTCGCCAAAAACGTCCGCGATATGCTCGCAAAATCGAAAAACACGCTGCGGTAAGCATCTTGCTAACAGCAAATCTCACATGTCGCCTATGTCTCGAAAACGCTTTTCGCTTCCGAACGCCGCAAAAAGGACGCCGCTCTGAACGAGCAGCATCAAGGCTGTCAGCCAAGTAGATTCGTCAACCGGCTGCATTGCGCCGTGCACGTCTTCCGTCAGCAAAAACAATATCGCGGAGACGAAACCCAAACCTGCGCCCGCAAATTTGAACGCCGGCGAATACCTCAAAACAAATCCTTTGCGTGTTCTGTACGGGTCTGAAATCTTGATCTTCGCGGCGCGCTCCGCCATTAACGCTATAACGGTCGACGCCGACAATATAAGAGAAGTCAACGCCATAAGCATGTTAACCAAGGCCCAAGTTCCGACATACGGAAGCTCAATAAGCGGTGTTTCGGTTTCGTCGATATTGTAAACGCTTTCGTCGATATTCTTCAACGTCAAAACATCTTCATCCGATGAAAAATCATAGCTGCCGCCACCTGTTTCCTGTGCCGAAACGGTCTCGTCCGAATCATCGTCGGCGTCGATTGCATCCGTCGCAAAGACGGGAAGCACTGCAAATGCCGCCAAAAGCAGTACAAATATCGACCCACAGACTATTTTTTTTAACGTAAACTTACTTAAAAATTGCATACGGGCGCTCCTTGCAACGAATTAGCGAATATCCATATGTCTTTCCCGTTTTATATACGTTTTATAGTTTTATTATACTCTAAATATTGCATTTGTCAAGCAAAAGCGCGATTTATTTTACCTGTTCGCGATACTTTTTTCAATTTTCTCGATTGATAGTCAAATTTATGCATATTAAGTGTAATATTATTGGATTATTAAATGAACCTGTTCAAAATTTGATTTTCCGACAAGCCCGTCAAGGAACGCCGGCGGTCCGTATACCGGCTGTCCCAATGAATTTTCAGGCTCGATTTCCGGTTCCTTGCTTGAACTTTACCGGCAGTCATGATACAATGACCAAAGGACGTTCGGGGAGGTACACGGTGAAAAATGATTTTACAAGCAAATTAGAAAAATATTTGATTTCAAACAATAAAATAAACCCTTCGCTTTACGGCAAATGGGATGTGAAGCGCGGTCTTCGCAACGCGAACGGCTCCGGTGTTGTTGTAGGATTGACCCGCGTCGGCGACGTACAGGGCTACGAGGTAAACGAACGCGGTGAAAAAATTCCCATTGGCGGCAGACTGTTCTATCGCGGCGTTAACATAGAGGATATTGTGAACAACTGTATAGCGGAGGATCGCTTCGGTTACGAAGAAACAAGTTACTTGCTGCTTTTCGGCCGCCTTCCGAACCGCGACGAGCTGCGCGGATACGAGCGTCTGCTCGGCATAAAACGCGCGCTTCCCAAGGGATTTATACGCGACATGATCCTCACGGCGCCGTCAAGGAGCATTATGAACAAATTGGCGCGGAGCGTTTTAGCGCTGTATTCTTACGATAAGAATCCGGATGATACGTCCATAGAAAACGTGCTGCGGCAGTCCATAGATTTAATAGCCTATTTCCCGGCGCTTATCGCCGCCGCATATCAGGCCAAACAGACGCTCATGAACAATCGCAACAGTATCTATCTGCATTCGCCCGACCCGGCGCTGTGTACGGCCGAGAACATTCTGCGCCTAACGCGCCCGAGCGGCAATTTCACCGATTTTGAAGCCAAAATGCTCGACATCTGTCTGATCCTTCATGCGGAACACGGCGGCGGGAACAATTCGAGTTTTACGACCCATGTCGTTACGTCAACGGGAACGGATACGTATTCCGCCATAGCTGCGGCCGCGGGCTCGCTCAAGGGGCCGAAACACGGCGGCGCCAATATAGAAGTCATAGAAATGATAGAGGGCATAAAGAAGAATGTACGCGACGTCACGGATGAAAGCAAGGTCAGGGAATATTTGATCAAACTGCTGAAAGGAGAGGCCGGCGATCGAAGCGGACTAATATACGGCTTAGGTCACGCCGTATACACCGTTTCGGATCCGAGAGCCGTTTTACTGAAAAAAATGGCTCGAAAACTTGCGGTCGAAAAGGGCCTTGCAAACGACTTCGCCTTATATGAATACATCGAAAACAACGCGCCGCAGCTTTACAATGAGATCAAAGGCGCCAAAAAGTCCATGCCCGCCAATGTAGATCTGTATTCGGGATTCGTATATAAAGCGCTCGGTATCCCGAACGAATTATCCACCCCCATATTCGCTATGGCCCGTATTTCCGGATGGTGCGCGCACCGGCTTGAAGAATTGTCCGAGGGCGCCAAGATCATGCGTCCCGCCTATAAATGTGTACAGCCGTCCGTAAAATACGTTCCGTTAGAGGAACGTATACAACCGTGAACGGGGTGACGAGACTTCGTATCATAAAAGGCGGTCTGCATCCGACCGTACGAAGATATAACAGACATTTTTCAAGTGCTTTCGCTACCGATACAAGACTCATGGGCGTCATTGCCATGTATATCCACTGGGTCGGGGTGCAGGCGGAGACGGATTCCGATGATCTGCATCAGTTTTTCTATATAGACGCCGAAAAATTCGGAATCGAAACCTACCGGGGGATTGAAGGAAATAACGCAGAGCTGCTCTATGAAACGGAACAGGCCATGCTCGGCGGTCTCGGCGGGAGTAAGATAGACATATCTGAGAATGAAGCGGTTTTCATCATTCAAAAATATGCTCGCATGGCCAAGGAATTGGGTTCGGGTCTCCCCGAAGGAAAAGAAGAATTTGCGTTTATATTAGACAGGACATGTCCGTTAGCGCCGCTTGAAGAAGACATACTCTTCCGCAAACTGTGCGTCATGCTCGAAAACAACGAACATACAATCAATTATTTTCTTATGCGCTACTTCTCCAAAGACGCGGAAGCGGTCAAACGTCTCGCAACAAGATCTATCACGGTGAGCCCCGCGCCGAACAAGCGGGGCGAGACCCTGTGCAAGAACACCATAGAACCGTACATCAATCCAAGCGGCGTATCTTATTTATGCGAATCTCTTATAGAAAACAACAACCGCTATCAGCTAATCCTTTCGGAGATATACATGAACGCGAAGCGGGTGTCCTCTTTTTATATACGCTCATGTTTCTACGTCAGCGTCTCCGAAGCCGCAATGATGCTCAGCAGACCTGAATACATAACGGTTTACGAGATCATGACAGAGATCGAAGACATGCAAAAATTGATCGAACGACTCTATCCCGGCGCCATGAGAAAAGAACGTGACGGAGGATTCCTGTACCTTCAATTCAAAAACAACAACGATCATCTCAAGGAATCCGTATATCGTTTAAACGACGATGTCCAAGGCATGTTTTTCATTACAGAGCAATGCCAGCTTATAGCCGTGACATACTCCCTGTCCGCCATAAACCGCATAGAAAAAGAATTGCGGGCGGCTATGCGGACAAAACTCAGCCTGTCGGGAAAGTACGAATTCAAGGACTCCGTCTTTTATGAGTTTATACAAAGCGATTTTCCGGACTTCTCTGATTTCGTTGAATACTTGAATGAATTTGAGCCGAGTGACTGACGCCGCGCGCCAATCCGAACCCCTGCCGCGAAGAACGAGCTCTCAGGCCGTTGTCCGCTCAGGCGGCGCGATAATCAGTTCAAACAGCTGTTTGTTGATCTTTTTGACGGGCGCTCCCGAGAGGTTGGACATTACCGTTATCTGCACATCAAGCTGCGGACAAAGCCAGAAACTCACGCGAAAACCGTCGTCCGTTCCTTCATGACCGTACAGCCTGTACCCGCTCTGTTCCCTTATAAACCAAGCAAGCCCAATATGTTCGCCGTTGTTCGGAACGAGAGCGTAAGGCTTCCAAGCCTTTTCACGGTTTTCGAACAAAATCGACTCCCTGTGCAAGCAAGCCTCGCCTAAGCGGCGCATATCGCGCAGATTAGACGTGAGGGTCGAGCTTGGACCGTGCGCGCGGTTGTACGGGAAGTGCGCTTCGCGAACAATATGGTTGCCGTCGTCCTTTGAATGAGGCGCGCAAACCCCTGCGGCTCGCAGGGCGTCAATCGAAAGAGCGTCTGCGATCTCGTCGCGCGAAATACCGCTGCCGGCCCGTGTGCGCGTATAGGTCAAAAATGTCGACGCATCCATGCCAAGCGGACGCAGCAAATTCTCTTCCGTGAAAGTCTCAAAGTCGCGGCCCGAAAGCTCGGCTATCAGACATCCCAATATCTCGTAGCCCATGTTACTGTAGCAAAAGCGTCCGTCGCGAGGATCCCAAAGCAGCGACGCTTCACAAACCTCGTCCGAACTCACATAACGCCTGAGCGCGTCGTCGTCAATCTCGGGCGCGTTCCAACCGTAGTCCGAGACGTCGGGCAGTCCGGCGGTATGCGTCAGAATTTGCACTGTACTGATATCCTTATACCGAGAGTCTCTCATCCTAAACCAAGGCAAATAATCGCAAACCGGTCTCTCAACGTCCAACGCGCCGTGATCGGCCAAAATTAAAACGCCCGCAGCGACAAAGAGTTTTGAAACCGAGCCCATATGGAAGATATTATCCGTCCCGAGCGGCGCGCGTTCGTAAAAATCAGAAAAACCCGCAGCGGCTTCGCAGCTCATCCCCGCGCAGTCCAAAGGACTGTCCGCGCCGACGTACACGCCCGCGGCAAGCCCCGGCAAGTCAAAGCCGAATATCGCCCTCTTTATATAATCGTTAATTTTTTCGCAATAATCCATAAAACCCTGCACCCCTCTCATTGTGATTTGCTCTTATTTCAACAGTATAACACGGTTGCGCCGCAGTGACAAGGCTGCAAAAAGACACTAAAGTTTTATGGGCGCCGGCCGATAATATATATTGATGTAATGTCTGCTTGGGAAAAATGGGGGCAAATATGGATACTTACGGAATAGCGGCCATGAGTATGTCGCTCAGCCAAATGAAGTTGGCGCAGTCGGTCGACTTGGCCATGATGCGAAAGGTTATGGATCTGCAGCAGCAATCTGTGGAACAAATGCTCAATATGGCGGATGCCGTCGACACGGCTGCGGCGGTCGCGCCGCCGTCCGAGCATCTGTTGGACGTACTCGTATAGTCAAAACGTTCGACAAAAATCCGCGCGGTACACCGCGCGGATTTTTGTTAATGACAGTTAAGGCGCTGTCTCATCATTTCATAGCGGCAAGCAACTTCTCCTCGTCCAAGGCGTCGGCATACTCCGAATCCATCTCACGAACGGCGGCCGGGAACTCGTATTTGGCGAGCCGCTCGACAAACGGATCGGGATCGAACGACTCCGGCCCGTATACTCCTTTAAGATTCCAAATACCCTTGTCTATAAGTTCAAGCATGATAACGGGGCCGACGGCGGTCTGCGCGACGACGGAATTCGTCGTGTATTTCTTTATGCATTCTTGGTTGTCGGCTATCTGATAGAGATACACGGAGCGTTTCTTCCCGTCTTTAGTTCCCGTCACCCATGTGCCGGCGCAACCCTTTCCGATCATGCCGTTCGATGAATCCACAGGACTCGGAACAACCTTCACAAGGAAATCCCTCGGAGTGATCTCGGCGTCTCCCACTTTGATCTTCCTGCTCTTATCGGTCATACCCACCGACTCAAGATTGAAAAGCAGCTGCTGCATACTTTTCGGTACGCCGTACTTGAACGTAACCCTGTTGCAGTCTATAACCCGAGGCACAAGAAGCACCTCTTCATGTTCAACATTCGCGACTTCGACGGCGCCTATACCGCCCGGAAAATCAAAAACTTCAGGCTCTGAAAAGCGCTCCGTTGTAAAAAAGCCCCTGCCCTTCTCAAATACAACGGGCGGATTCAAGCATTCTTCTATCGTCGTCCAGACCGAAAACCCAAAATCGCCTCCGCCCGAATAGTTGTCGCCGTCGCGAATATTGATCTCATCTACAGTGTCGAAAAGATGTACTGCCGCGAATTTCGCGAACACATCCGCCATGCCGGGCTCCACGCCGGAACCGGCTATGGCAGTAATACCGGCCTTTTTCCACACCTCATGTCTCTCGAACTGATAGTCGCCAAGCTTGACGTGGGCAAGTTCAAACGGTTTTTCGGGATGCGGCTCGGACAGCGTCATTGCGCAGTCAAGATAGCCTACGCCGGCATCAAAACAGGCGTCGAAAATAATCTTGTTGAACGATGGCTCCACTGCGTTCATTACAAATGTTACGCCGTGCTTCTTTATTACTTCCTTAATGCTCTCAGGATCGCGCGCGTTTATCTTTTCCGCGACGAAGCGCGGATCGCCGAGCAATTTTGCGACCTTCGCGGCCCTATCCTCATTGTAGTCCGAAACGACGACCTTTTCCGCCCACTCCCCTTCTTTCCCGGCTCGTCTTATGATCATAGCCGCCGACGTTCCGACGCCGCCCGCTCCTATAATAAGCAATTTCACGGTTAAATCTCCTCTCCGCATTTCGAATACTGTTTCACCGGCCGTTCTTTTTTCAGAATACCGGCCTCCGGACAGCAACATATTATGTAAACCCATGTTTGTATGCGAACGAACATTTTTTAACACGCTAAAAACGGCTTGCTTTTATATATTTTGCCGTTTTTCCACACCTGCAATAAAATTGTATACAATTTTATTCAGGATTGCCTGTGGATTACATCACCTGAAAACATATTGATTTCCAATGTGCATAGCGCGCTTACATCAAAAAACGCTATTTTATCCACATGCCGTTTATATTTTATACTGTTCTCTGTTTTAAACGACGGCGGCAGTTCCCCCTACATATGCAGGTGTATTCTTCCACTTGCTCTTAGGATCTGTCGGAAAATAAAGTGTACAGTCAGCGCAGCAATTTTGTGTCCCGGCAAGGCGCCGGGTTCCGCGAATACTTGTAGTATTCAAGGGTTCCGGCAACACGGCCGGGGTACAAAAGAGCAAGTCAAATGTATAGGTTATTTTCCGACAGATCCTTACTGCTCTATGACTGTCAAATCGGGAGATATGATTAATTTCGCTTCCGTAGCTTCCTGAACCTGTTCTACTGTGAAACCCGCGTTCAATTCTTTGAGAACTATACCTTCGGGGCTAAGTTCCATAACGCCCATTTCCGTTATTATCAAATCCACAACGCCGACGGCGGTGTATGGCAGCGTGCACTCCTTGAGAATTTTGGGCTTGCCTTTTTGCGTGTGCGTCATGGCTATGATAACCTTGCGCGCGCCGACTACCAGATCCATCGCGCCGCCCATCCCGGGAACCATCTTGCCCGGCACTATCCAATTTGCCAAATTTCCGTGTTCGTCAACCTCGAGAGCGCCGAGGATAGTCGCGTCCACATGACCGCCCCGTATGATGCCGAAAGACGTGGCGCTGTCAAAGAACATCGCGCCGGGATTAACCGTCACATACTGCGCTCCCGCGTTGACGATATCCACATCTTCGCCGCCCTGCGGCGCGGCCGGCCCCATGCCCATGATGCCGTTCTCCGACTGAAGTATGATCGTAACGCCCTCAGGCAGATAGTCCGCCACGAGCGTCGGCAGACCGATCCCAAGGTTGACGACATCGCCGTTCTTCAATTCCTGTGCGACCCTTGCCGCAATAAGAGCCTTTATATCTGCCACGGTTTTTCACCTCCCACAATTGCATCCACAAAAATTCCCGGTGTAACCACATTATTCGGGTCTATATCCCCGACCTCAACAATCTCGCAAGCGCCGACTATAACATAATCCGCAGCGGCGGCCATCATCGGATTGAATGTCCGCGTTGTTCCGTTATAGACGGTATTGCCGAACTTGTCTGTTACGGAACCCCTGACAAACGCGAAATCAGCCCTGAGCGGCAGTTCAAGAAGATAATCCCTGCCCTCTATGCTGATGACCTGTTTGCCCTCGGCGACTATAGTGCCGACGCCGGTCGGCGTCAAAAAACCGCCTATACCGAAGCCGCCCGAACGTATGCGCTCGGCCAATGTACCCTGAGGCACGAGATTGCATATGAGCTTATCCGCAGGAACATCGGTGTTCATGCGCCGTGCCACTTCGGGATTCAATCCGACGTGGGATGCGATGAGGGTGTTGATCTGCCCGTTTGAAAGCAGTTTGCCCACGCCCCGACCGGGTACGCCGGCATCGTTGCAGATAATCGTCAGGTTTTTTGAACCCTTTTTCACGAGCGCGTCAATGAGTATTTCAGGAGTTCCGCAGGCCATGAAACCCCCGACCATAATCGTCGCGCCGTCGCTGATCGCGGCGACAGCCTCGTCGGCTGTCTTGATTTTGTCAGTCATTACGTTAGTTTCCTCCTTATCGTGTGCAATTATCGCTCAGGCAATTAAAAGCCGAAGCAATACATACTATCATTACCTGTCTTTGCGGCGCAGGCCGCAAAAGCAGGCCGGTTACATAATTTCACCGCCGCGTTACTCCAAGATATCGCGGAGGTGCAACAGTTCTTGGCGAGTCAGCTTTCTGTAGTGCCCTTCCTTGAGTCTCCCGAGCAGTATGTCTCCCACGGCAACGCGCTTTAGTTCAACGACGCTGTTGCCAACGGCGGCGAACATCTTTCGAACCTGCCGGTTTTTCCCTTCAAATATGCTGATTTCAACGGTTGTAATTCGCTCCGACTGCCGCAGCACTTTCACCTCGGCGGGCGACGTCACGAATCCTCCTATATCAACGCCCTTTCTCAGTCGTGCGATACGTTCGTCAGACAGTACGCCGCCGATTTTCACTCGGTAGGTTTTGTATATCTTATGCTTGGGATGCATAAGCATTTGTGAAAGAGCGCCGTCGTTCGTCATAAGCAAAAGCCCTGACGTATCGGCATCCAACCTGCCTACCGGAAATATGCGCTCCGGTATATCGCCGACCAAATCCATGACCGTCGGACGGCCCAGGTTGTCGCCGACCGAAGTGATAAAGCCCTTGGGTTTGTTCAAAACTATGCAAATAAGCTTGCCGGCGGACGTTATTACGCGGTTGTACACTTCCACAACATCGCCGTCTTTGACGTCTACGCCCATTTCGCGCACAACCAAGCCGTTCAATTTCACATCGCCGCTTGCGGTCAGCACATCCGCTTTGCGACGGCTGCAAATCCCCGCCGAAGCGATGTATTTGTTCAGCCGCATTACGATCCTCCGTTTCAGTCATTCATTATAATGTCATCTTTAAAGTATATACCGGAGCGCGCCGGATGTAAATACAGGAAAACAGGCGATACTCGAATTTCGCAAGCAAATTCAGGCAAAATTAAGCCATTTGAGACAAAAAATACTTGTAGTACACGCGGCCAAAATCGGATATAATGTTCTGATAAGGGTAACGCAAACAGAGGGGGAAAACTATGCTTCCGACAGAATTCAATACACTTGACGATAAATATTCTGAAATTACGGCGGAGATAGAACGGTTAGCGAAACTTTGCGTCAAAAACGGACGCATAGACGCCGAGCTGTACACGAAGCACCGTGTAAACCGCGGGCTTCGCGATTTGAACGGTAACGGCGTGCTGACGGGCCTGACGGAGATATCCGAAATACAATCTTTCGATACGTCCGAAGGCAAAAAAACCCCCATAGAGGGCAAGCTCTTCTTTCGCGGCGTGAATGTGGAGGATTTCGTAAAAGGCTTTATTCACGACAAGCGTTTCGGTTTCGAAGAATGCGCTTATCTGTTGATATTCGGGGATTTGCCGACTGCGGATCAATTGGCCGAATTTACGGGACTTCTGGAAAAATACAGAACGCTTCCAACGAGTTTTGTCCGCGATATAATCATGAAGGCGCCGAACGCGGATATGATGAACACGCTGGCGCGGAGCGTGCTCACGTTGCATTCATACGACACGAAGGCCAATGACGTCAGCGTCACAAACGTACTGCGGCAGTCTCTGCTTTTGACGGCGGTATTCCCATTGCTGTCTGTTTACGGATACCAAGCCTACCGTCACTACTTTGCCGGGGATGATCTATTCATCCATACACCGAAGACCGGCTTGTCTACGGCGGAAAACATACTGCAAATGCTGCGCAGCGACGGCAAATACACTGAGCTTGAAGCCCACATCCTCGATGTGGCGCTCGTGCTCCACGCCGAGCACGGCGGCGGCAACAACTCCACATTTACTACCCATGTGGTTTCATCATCCGGTACGGACACGTATTCATCCGTCGCCGCCTCCATTTGCTCGCTTAAAGGGCCAAAGCACGGCGGCGCGAACATCAAGGTCGTCCGCATGTTCGAAGATATGAAAGGCGTCGTGAAAGACTGGTCGGACGACGAAGAGATAGAACAATATTTGCGCGCGCTGCTCCACGGCGAAGCCTTCGACAGAGCAGGTCTGATCTACGGCATGGGCCACGCGGTCTATTCGCTGTCGGATCCGAGAGCCAATATATTCAAATACTTCGTCGAAAATCTATCAAAGGAAAAAGGCCGATTGGACGAATATCGGCTCTACAACAGCGTACAGCGCCTGGCAGCCAAAGTGATCGCGGATGAACGCAAGATATACAAAGGCGTCAGCGCAAACATAGACTTTTACAGCGGCTTTGTATACAGCATGCTCGACTTGCCGCTTGAGCTCTATACGCCCATTTTCGCAATCGCGCGCATAGCGGGCTGGAGCGCGCATCGCATAGAAGAGTTGATCAATGCCGGCAAGATCATACGGCCCGCGTATATGAATGTTTCGGAACGTGTTCCCTATACGCCTATTTCAGAAAGGTAATCTGCTCCGCGCCGTCCGGCGATTCATCCGGCGCCGATTCATGGATTGCATCTTCTATATCGTCGATGTCGGGCAAATCGCGCAGACTTTCCAAATCAAACTGTCGCAAGAAGTTTCTTGTCGTGCCGTACAAGACGGGGCGCCCTATGGCGCTCGACCTGCCCGTTTCCTCGACGAGCCCTTTTCGCATAAGCCCCTCAACAACCCTCTCGCATTTGACGCCGCGTATCACGTCGATTTCGCCCTTGGTCACGGGCTGCCGATAAGCGATGATCGCCAAAACTTCAAGCGCCGCCTGCGAAAGCCGTTTCTCCTTGACAGGAGTGCAGAGCCGTTGCAGATAATCGAAGTTCTCGGCACGCGTAACGAATTGAAACGCGCCGTCTGTCTCGCGCACGGCAAGACCGCGCTCCCCGTCGTTATATTCCTGTTTGAGCTCTTTAAAATACTCGTAAGCCGTTTTTTTATCTATGTTGACGACTTCCGCCGCTGTCTTTACATCCAGAGGTTCACCCCATACGAACATCATGGACTCAAACGCCGATTTTATACTATTCCTGTTTGGCATACAAAGACATCTCCTTACCGCCGCAAAGCTCCACCGTGATCTCCGCGAAGCTGCCGCGCTGTTTTACTGTCACCGCACGGCCCCTTATCATCTCAAGTAATGCTATAAATGTTAAAACTTTCTCAAATCGGTCGTTTTGCGCCTTCAGAAACTCGTAAAAACCCAATTTGCGGGTCTTCTTCAGCGCGAACATGCCGGTGATAAGAGATATCCGCGACTCCACTGTTTCACGCTGTCTTTCAGTGCGCTCATATATATTGCGCATCTCTTCCACGCGCTGTTTTCCCGACAAAAATGATCGGAACGCCCGCGCGAAGCGCTCAGGATCCATACGAAGATACTCGTCTCGGTCATTCGTATAGGTCTGCATATCCTCTCCGGGCTTTTCAAACAGAAAGCCGGCGCGCTCCTCCCGTTCAGACAGGAAGGCGGCCGCCGACTTGAACTTTCTGTATTCGAGCAGCTTCATGACGAGCTCGTTTCGCGGATCATCCTCATCACGGTCGCCGGCGGGCCCCGATCGCGGCAAAAGCATCTTCGACTTCAATTCTATGAGCGTCGCCGCTAAAACCATAAATTCGCCGCCAAGCGCGGGGTCGCGCAGACGCATCTCATCTATATATGAAAGATACTGAGTCGTGATCTGCGATACCCGTATATCGTATATATTCATCTCGGCGCTTTCGATCAGGTAACAGAGCAGATCGAACGGGCCTTCGAAATTATCTATCTTTACTTTATATGACATAAACTCCTCAAGGCGTCCGCACTTTTCATTTTTTTATTACGCAAACGGGTTCAATACCCGTTCGCAAGCTCCGGGCACACGTACCCCATGGCTTGCCACGCTTCATCTTTCTGTTGCAGGTATTGAACCCACTCCCAATAACTTCCTATCGTATCAAACTGCCCGGCTCTCTATTACCCCGTAATATTGCTGCGGGGCAGTTTATTTGCCGGCCGCTTTGTTATTTTATCATAAATGCGGAGCGAAGCAAAGTCATTTATGATATAGCCGTCTCCGGCGCAGCCGGAGGGCATTTCAAACAATAAAATGACTGTACTGCGGTCATTTTATCACAAATGCGAAGCGAAGCAAAGGTGTTTTCTGCAGCTGCTCAAGTATTGGGTCGGTTTTTATTTCCGTGTAACCTGTCCGACATTTTTCCGCGCAGTTTTGTGAACATTTTGATCATCGGCTCCGAGTAGCCGAGCTTTTCGGAAAGGGTATAGAGCTCCAAACGATTTACGTCGCCGCGCAGCCTATTGGCTTGTTCGACCGTGATATCCCCCCTGTCCAAGAACTGATGTACAACGCGCCTTTCAACATAGAAACCGTTGATCAGCTCGTCCTCATAACCCGGAATAAAGCGTTCCTGAGGGCTTCGCCCGAACATACCGTCTTCTATCTCGACGGCTGAGGATTGCCTTTCGTGCAAAACCCTGTCGATCAATCTCTCGGGACGGCTTTTCGGGCCGTCGCGCAGCGCTTTCGCAAGCGACGCGGCGTTTTTCGCAAGCCTGTCGCGCACGGCAAAACGATGGCTTTCATCAAGCAGTCTGAGCAGCCGTTTCCGGCCGACGAAAAATCGCATGAACAAAAAAGAACACGCGGCGCGCGCCGCCGCGCCGCGATACTTATCTTTGTATATCAAACACAGCCTGTCGAGAATATCGCGTCGCATAGCGGCGTCGATTTCCCCTTTTCTTTGACATTCCGTTATGATTTCTTTTTCTGTCCGGTACATAAAGCGCCACAGCGCCTGTATGGCCTTCTTTTCGCGCTTGTCGTATTCCACATCTTCCGTATTCCTGATGCGCTCTTTATAGTTCTTGATGACGGCGCGAACGGCGTCGCCCTTGCCCGCCGATATCTTGTCGTACGACTGTTCCTTGAGCTGCGCGATCACCTCTCGCAGTATGCTGATACGCATATTGCTTTCCGATCTGTCGTTCTTGACCGAATCGGCAATAATAGGCAGCAAGGTCAAGGCCATAAGCAATGACAGTATAATGGCGCCGGCCGTTATGAAGAGCAGCAGCAGTCTGTGCGCGGGATTAAACCCGCCGCTGTACGTTATGGGCAAGGCAAACGCGGTGGCGAGACTTACAGCCCCTTTTACCCCGGAAAGCGTCAGCAACAGCGTGTTTTTCAGCTTCGCGCGGAGCGTATCCCCGACGACGTCGGCAGCAAAGACCGCAAGACTCAAAAACCGAACCGCCAACAGTATCAGCGTGACTAATACGGCGCACAGCACCAAGAAGAAATGCGTATATGCGGGATCATTCCACACCTCCGCGAATATGCCCGGCAATTGCAAACCCAAAAGCAGGAATACGAGCGAATTGAGCACGAATGTGAGTATATCCCAAATGACATGCTTGGACATCGAAAATTCCGCTTCGGAAAGATCCGTTTTTCGCAGAACAGGCGTTTGCCGCGCTCCCGCAGCCACTGCGGCCAGAACGCCGGATGTTCCGAGCTCCTCCGCGAACATGTAACAGATAAAAGGCATCATAATCTCTATAAGTATATATGCGCCCGTATTGTGTACGGATAATTTCTTCAATATACTGACGGCCCAACGTTCAACGGACGAAAGCAAAAGACCGACCAATACGCCTCCGAGTGAGGCAAGCAGGAGATCCCTGAACGCCATATAGGGCGAGAAGCCGCCTGTGAGCAGCGCGGCCACCGCAAAGCGAAACGCGATAAGGCCGGATGCATCGTTGATCAATCCTTCGCCCTTCAGCGCGTTCGTGAGATTTTCATTGATTTTAATACGCGACGACAGTGAAAACACCGCGACGGCGTCCGTGGGTCCGAGTATCGCCCCGAGCGCAAAGCAGGCGGCTATCGGTATGCCCGGTATCAGCAAATTTACAGAGCCTCCTATAGCGAACACGGTGATAAATACGAGGATGAAGGCCATCAAAAACACCGTTTTGCGCAGTTCCCAAAGAGAATAGACGTCGGCTTCATCCGCCTCGCGAAAAAGCAAGGGCGCTATCACAAGAATCATGAACAGCTCCGGTTCCAAATGGAGCTTGAATTCAGGCACGAGCAACGCCATAAGGCAGCCGAATATGATCTGTATCAGTGTCAGCGGAAGCATGGGGAACAGACTGCCCAATATATTTGACATAACGATCGCAAATAAAACGCCTATTATTACAGCAGTTATTTCCATAAATTGATCCTTTTTGTAACTACTCAAACCCCACGTGATTTTTACCCATTCCGGAACCTGAGAGCTGATTTGTCTTCCTCACGTAGCTTCGAGTACGTTCCGGGGAGCCAAATCAGCTCTCAGAACCCGGCCTGCACAAAACTGACGCGGCGTTTGAGTAGTCTTGATTGAACCTTTGAGTAGTAGCCTTTTTTTCATTGCAAGCGCCGGCTGATTATTGTATACTGTTCATATTGCTTAAAGGAGGCAAATCTGCATGAGCGGCATCGTCAGCGTACTGGTTATATTTCTGATATTCTCGGTGGGTTTCATTTTTTCGCGCTTCCGCCTGTGGCCTGACAACGCGACCGATACCCTTTCCGCAATCATAATTAAAGCGGCGGCGCCCGCGTTGGCCATAGTCAGCATAGCGGATCGATTCACACCTGAAATGCTGCGGGAATCCCTTATACTGCTGCTGATTTCATTTCTGCATCTCGCGCTTATGTACTTCTTCGGGAAGGGTCTCTCACGTCTGCTCAGGCTAAAATCGGGCAAAAGAACCGTATTTGAAGTCACCTTCACGTTTTCGAATGTCATATTCATAGGCTTGCCGATCAATGTGATCACATTCGGCGAAGAGGGGCTTCCGTATCTGTTCGCGTACTATATCGCCAGTCTCACATCATTTTGGAGCATTGGAGCTTATGAGATAGCAAACGCCTCGCCCAAGGCCGAAAAAACCTTTTCCCCTTCAAAGATATTCAGCCCCGGTCTCATAGGCGTGATTATAGGCGTGGTTTCGGCCGGCTTACAGCTGCAATTTCCCGCGCCTGTTGATACGTCGCTGCACTATGTTTCCGTGCTGTGCGTACCGCTCTCTATCTTGGTTATAGGCGCCAAACTTGTGGCGTTTTTCCAAAAACCGCCGTCAATCTCAGTGGACGACGTCATGATTATGGTGGGAAAATTCCTGTTCAGTCCCCTATTGATGTTAGCGCTTCTGCGCGTCTTCGGCATATCGGGACTGGCGTTTTCGGTTTTGATGCTGAGTTCATCCATGCCGTGCCATATGCAGACGTCAATATTAGCGCAGTACTACGATGTGGAAAGCGAATACGCCGCAAAATTAGTCGGAATGAGCACAATACTCTGTCTGTTCACTATACCGACGTATGTCGCGATATTGAACCGTATAGCATGAAGTAACTACTCGATTTGACCTTTGAATAATTCCGGTATGACTGAGGAACTGTAATAAAATCAGCCGGTACCGGGCGCCTTGTCATAGACTATATTTTCGCGGCAAAGCGCTATCACCTCTTTCGTCGTAACGGCGTTTTCGAATACATGTCTCGACATGCGATTCGCGGCCGTCGTATAGAAGCTGTTGTCAGAAAAAAAGACACCCGGTTCACCTGCGGCGACTATAGAACCGTCGAAGAACAACGCGCAGATATCCGCGTGTCTCGCGCAGAATTCAATATCATGCGAAACCATCAGAATCGTCTTGCCTTGTGACAGCAAGGCCCGTATAATCACGGCAAGGCGCTCTTTGAAGTGATTGTCGAGACCCTTGGTGGGTTCGTCAAGCAGCAGTATACTCGACTCTTTGAGCAGCGTCATACCCAAGGCAACCCGCTGCCGTTCGCCCGCAGAGAGTTCTGAGGGTGAGCGTGCGAGCAGGTCGTCCAACGTCAAAAGCGCGGCGACGCCCGCTATCTTCCCTTCTTTCTCATGCGCGGCAAAAGCGCTTCCGTCCTGTTTGACGCGCCCGTCAAACACCGCCAAGAGATTCCGGCCTACTGTAGCGCTTTCCGTGAATAAGAGTTTTGGGTTTTGCGGCAGCATTCCGACAGAGCAGGCGTCTTTCTCCTTAGGCGAAAGCTTCTTGATGTCCTGTCCGTTTATGAAAATCTTCCCTTTATGCGGTGTGATTTGTCCGCTGATCAGCTTTATGGCCGTACTCTTTCCGGCGCCGTTTCCTCCGACTACGCAAAAGAATTTTTCTTTCGGAACGACAAGGTCAAGACCGTCTATCACATCGCGCCCGCCCTTGCCGTAACGAAAGCGCAGCCCTTTTAACTCAATGGCCGTTTCGTTTTCATCCTCCGGCGCGGGGGAACGTTCGATACAGCGCTTGGCCGGCGGTTTGCCGTCAAACAGATCCGTAAGCCATTCTCTGCCGTCCCTCACCGTTATCGGGAACCCCATGCTCCTAAGCGAACCCTCTTCCGAACGCCGCCATTTGATCGCCGCATCCTGTTCAAGTTCCAAAAACACCTGCATGGGCGCGGGCATCGCGAGCGCCATATCGTGCTTGAGCTGTGTCAAAGTGACGCCGACTCTTTTGGGCGGCGCGTCCGCTACAACTCTTCCGAGATCAATGACAACAGCCCTGTCGGACAGTGGGAATACCTCTTCAAGTCTCTGCTCCGCTATGACGACCGCCGTGCCTGTCGTCCTGTTTATCTTCTTTACGGCATCAAGGAAATCCCCGGCGGCTACCGGATCAAGATGCGCCGTGGGCTCGTCCAAAAGCAAAACATCCGGCATGAGTAACATCGCGGACGCCAAGGCCAACATCTGCTTTTGTCCGCCGGAAAGCGCTGAAACATCGCAATGAAACCATGACTGTATGCCGAAAAAACTGACAATCTCGGCCACACGCAGCTTTACGGAACGCTCGTCAAAGCCGAAACCGGCAAGTCCCGACAAAAGCGCGCCCTGCACGGAACCGGCCGTGATTTGCTCATCGGGATCCTGCGCCACATAACCGATGCGTCTCATCTGTTCAAGAGGAGGAATCATTTCAACAGGACGACCGAGGAACGTAATGCGTCCGCTCCCTATACCGGGCGGCGCGGATATCGCCCTGAGGTTGCGAAGAAGCGTGCTCTTGCCGCTGCCGGACTTGCCGCAGAGCGTTACGAACTCACCCTCGCGGATAATCAGGTCTATACCGTCAAGAGCGGGCTTCTCCTTGCCGTGATGCGTAAACGTAAAGCGCTTTATTTCAAACGCGTGCATACAAAGCGCCTCCGACGCTCGAAAACTCCGTATTCACGGCGCCGCTTTGCCCGCTCGCATCTTTGAAAAAATCCGGGAAGAACCATATAAGCGCGGCGATCAAAAACAACAAGAGAATGATCACACGCATAGCCCTCTTGCCGGCGCCTTTGGGAGCTTCATTGTCAAAATTGAATTTACGCGGTTTTCTTTCTTTATAATAAGCCATCTTTACACCCAACCCTCTCCGACGTTATACGCGCACACTCACGTTAGGCTGCGCGTAGCGCACGACCGCAGCCATTTCATGGAGTTCGCCCGGCGTGTACGGAACGCCCGCGTCCTGCGTGTTCGCGTCCACCAAGCGAAGCGTTCCGTCCGGCTCTACGGGTCTGTAAAGCTGAAGTACGAAACTATTGAGTCTTGGCAGCGATTCCGCCATTTCCGTGAGTTTTTTTGCGGTAATATGAGGAATCATGGTGACGCGCACTTCGTAGGCGACGCCGCTGTTCCTCAGCAGATCGAATGTTTCACGCAGCCCCGCGCCGCCCATGGCGCCGGCCCCGCAGACTGTGTCGTACATATAGAGCGGCGCCTTGTAGTCCACAGCCACAAAGTCGACCGCCCCGTCGCTCAGCATGGCGCGCAGAGCATCCGGTCTGCTGCCGTTCGTATCCAACTTGACCGTGTAACCGATTTCCTTCAAGCCGAGCGCAAAGGAATAAAGGCCGCCCTGCAGCGTCGCCTCTCCGCCCGAGAGCACGACGCCGTCCAAAAGCCCGCGGCGTTTATGCAAAAAAGAGAACACCGACTCCATGCTCATAAGCGACGGGGCATTTAAAATACGCCTGTTGTGACAGTAATAGCAGTCATAATTGCAACCCGCGAAAAACAGCACCGCCGACAGGCGGCCCGGAAAATCAAGCGTGCTGCTTTTCTGCAAACCGGCCACGCGCAAACTTTTTTCAAACGGTACTATCACAGTACCCCCCGGCATACTCTGTTAAACATACAAATCTCGAATCAGATCCCAAGACCGTTTGCCGGTTCGGAATCCGCAATGACGTATTTCTTACGTTCATCGTACTCCGCCTTCTTGCCCTTGTGGTAATGCTGTACGGGGCGCAGATAACCCACTACGCGGCTCCATACCTCAGTATCCGCGCCGCAAACGGGGCAGCTGAAATGCTCGCCCGATATGTATCCGTGCGCGTTGCAGACCGAAAACGTGGGCGTCAGCGAAATATACGGCAGTTTGTAATGCGTAAAGACTTTTTTTATAAGGCTCTTCGCCACTTCGATATCGGGTATGCGCTCGCCGAGGTAAAAATGCAATACCGTACCGCCTGTGTATAAACTTTGCAACTCATCCTGAAGGTCAAGAGTTTCGAATATATCGTCCGTAAAACCTACGGGCAGCTGACTGGAATTTGTGTAATACGGCGTTTCTCGCGTACCCGCGCACACTATGTCCGGATACCTCTTGCGGTCGATATTCGCGAGACGGTAGCTCGTACCTTCCGCCGGCGTCGCCTCCAGATTGTAGAAATGTCCCGTTTCTTCTTGAATTCGCGCGATCTGCTCTCGCAGGTAATGCATCGTATCTATTGCGAATTTCTGTCCTTTTTCGCTCGTCAAATCGCTGCCGTCGCCAAAAAAGTTAAGGCAGGCCTCGTTCATGCCTATGATGCCTACCGTATTGAAGTGATTATACCAGAACTCACCCATGCGGGCCTTAATATCGCGCAGATAATGCGCTGAATACGGGTACATGCCGCGCGCTGTCTGATGTTCGATCACCTTGCGCTTGATTTCGAGACTGCTTTTCGCCACATTCACAAGCCGCCAGAGCCGAGCGCGAAATTCCACCTCACTCTTCGAAAAATACGCGAGCCGCGGGAGATTGATAGTCACAACTCCTATAGAGCCTGTCATGGGATTGGAGCCGAACAGACCACCGCCGCGTTTTCGGAGCTCTTTCGTATCGAGCCTGAGCCGACAGCACATCGAGAGCGCGTCTTCAGGCGAAAGATCGGAATTTATATAATTGGAAAAATACGGAATGCCGTATTTGCACGTGATCTCCATAAATCTGTTCACGACGGGGCTGTCCCAATCGAAAGCGCTCGTCACATTGATCGTCGGAATAGGAAATGTGAAAACCCTACCTTTCGCGTCGCCTTCCAACATGACGTCGCAGAACGCCTCGTTGAACATATCCATTTCGGCCTGAAATTCGCCGTATGTATCGGGCATCAGCTTGCCGCCTACGATGACGGAACGATCCTTCATCGTATTCGGCGCCACTATGTCGAATGTCAGGTTCGAGAACGGGCACTGAAAACCGACGCGCGTCGGTACATTGATATTGAATATAAATTCCTGAAGCGCCTGCTTGACCTGATTTTTGTCAAGTCCGTCATAGCGTATAAACGGCGCGCAATACGTGTCTATCGACGACCAAGCCTGAGCGCCCGCCGTCTCACCCTGTGTCGTGAACGTGGAATTGACAATCTGGCCCAAAAGCGCGCGCAGGTGCTTGGGCGGCGACGACTCGACCTTTCCGCTGACGCCTCCGAAACCGTCCGCAAGTAATTGCTGCATGTCCCACCCGGCGCAGTAAGGCCCGAAAAATCCAAGGTCGTGCAGATGTATATCGCCTTCTGTGTGCGCCCGGGCAACCTCGTGAGGATACACCTCATGCAGCCAATATTGCTTTGTAAAGGTTTCACGCACATAATTGTTCATACCGTTTATGGACTTCTGCGTATTGGCGTTCTCCTGTATCTGCCAGTCCTTGTCGTCGAGATAATCCGAGAACATCTGTATGGTGGCGCCTATCAGCGCGTTACTCTCCCGCGCGCTTCTTCGCTTTTCGCGATAAAGAATAAATGCTTTGGCTGTCTTGGCGTGGCCGTTTTCAATCAGAACCTTCTCAGCCGCATCCTGAATATCCTCCACGTAGGCGACGTCGCCGTCCTTTGGAACAAGTTCGACAACCTGCGCGCTCAGTCTGTACGCCAGATCAAAATCCTTGCCGCCCACCGCCTCCGCGGCTTTATAGAGCGCCCACGCGATCTTCTCCTGCTCGAACGGCGCCAATTCATTATTCCTCTTCCTTACCCGTGTGATCATCTCAAAACATCCTCCAACAGAAAAAACGCCGACGCCACAACTTCGCGGGTTACCGTAACACCTTTTTTACAGTACCGGATGGTGTGCGAAAATCAATAACTTTATGCTATATATTGTAATGGCAACAGGGGCTTATGTCAATTGTATATCAAAAATAAACTGCCCGCAGCAAAACTACAGGGTATTGGGGAGCCGGGCAGTTTGATACGATAGGAAATACCTTAGGACTGGGTTCAATACCCTATTTTATGAATAAGAAAACGTAGCAAGCTACAGGGCATTGAACCTGTTTGCGTAATAAACTGCCCGCAGCAAAAGCAAGATTGCGTTTACTGCTCAAAGATTTGCTTGCCCGGGAACGACGACCTTTGGGTTGCAACATATTTGGTTTCTCCGCCCAAATAATTGCAATTCCGTTCCGCACATTCTATACACGGTGTACATATACAGTCAATAACAGATGTATTATGCTTACTAATTAGGAATGTCTTTTCACAAACACGGCAAGAACGCGCGTGCCGGACTTGCCAAATCAGCGAGCGGAGACGAACGCAATGGAAATGAAATTGATCGATCTTGAAAACCACTATTACGACTCCGAGACAGTCGAAGCAATGGCAAACCGCAAGGGCTATCCGTATTTTGACAGAGAAGCGAAAGCTATAAACTGGAATGAAAAGATAACAATGCCATTCGGCGTTTTGCATGACCTCCTTGTGGATACGGACGGGCGAATCAATACGATGAACCGAACCGGAATAACGACGGCCGTTATCAGCCCGTCTCAGGGCTTGGAGGAACTTGACCCGTCTGAAAGCATTGGACTCACGAAGAAAAACAACGACAAAACTTATGCGCTGACACAAAAATACAGTGGGCGCTATCTTGGCTCGGCCGCGCTTCCGGTCAAGGACGTAAACGCTTCGTGCAAAGAGCTGAGACGCTGTGTGAACGAGCTTGGATTTGTATGTTGGCACACGCATTCGAACTATACCGACGAGTCCATAGAACAGGAAAAATTCATTCCCATATTTGAAACCGCCGCGGAGTTGGGAGTATACATATACCTCCACCCAACACTTCCCGTTTACAAGGATTTCGCCGAATACGGGTTCACATTCGCGGGGCCCGCAGCCGGATTTACGCTTGACGCCTATCTGACTGTTATGAAACTGATTGTTACAGGGATATTTGACCGTGTTCCCGAAACGAAAATCGTTCTGGGACACCTTGGCGAGGCAATCCCCTTTCTGCTTGACAGAATTGATAACAGGCTGAATTTTTTACCGAATGACAGGATAAAAAACCAAAAAAAACCAAGCGATTACTTTGGAAACAATATCAAAGTCACGACGAGCGGCAACATGTCGAGGGCCGCGTTCCAATGCACAAAAGACGTCATCGGTATTGAAAATATCATTTTCGGCAGCGACTACCCGTACGAAAACATAGACGCAATGACCGGTTATGTAAAAAAGCTTGACTTGACCGGGGAAGAAAGGGATTTTCTGTTCTTTAAAAACGCGGAGCGTCTGCTGAACGTCAGTCAATAGCCTGCCCTGCGGCAAGCTGCGGTACACGCGTGCCCGGAGCTTGCGAACGGGTATTGAACCCGTTTGCGTTATTTTGCGTAATTAAAGAAAGGAGAGGTCATGAAAGGCAAAATAGGCTTGGAAGAACATTTCGCGATTCTTGAAACATTGGGAGACTCGGAGCGATATTTCCCAAAAGACGTGTGGCCGAAATTTTCCGCCAAGATATTGGATTTGATGAAGATTCGCATAGATGAAATGGATGAATACGGCATGGATATGATGATCCTGTCACTTAATTCACCCGCGATTCAAGCAATTTATGATCCGAAACGAGCGGTCGAGGTCGCGAAAAAAGCAAATGACGCCATGGCGGAAGCCATAACAAGGAACTACAAGAGATTCAGGGGCTTTGCCGCCCTGCCGATGCAAGATGTGGATGAGGCCATCAAAGAAATGCATCGAGCCGTCAAGGATTTGGGTTGCGTGGGCGTATTAGTCAACGGTTATTCGCAGATAGGCGACGAAAACACATATAAATACTTGGATGATCCTATATACGAACCATTCTGGGCCGAAGTGGAAAAACTCGACGTACCTTTCTATATGCATCCGCGCGACGCCATGCCGTGCAATACGCATATGGTGGACGGACACCCTTGGCTTGTCGGCGCCGCGTGGACTTTCGGCGTAGAAACCGCCACCCATACGCTGCGTTTATTGTGCAGCGGACTTTTTGACAGGCATCCGGGCCTGAAATACATTCTTGGACATCTTGGTGAAACACTGCCTTTTTGTATATGGCGCACTCAAAGCAGGATAGCGCGAGAACGCAGAGGAATTCCCGCAAAACGCCCGCTCTATGAGTATATGGCGGAGAATTTCCGGTTCACGACGAGCGGACAATTCCGTACGCCCGCGCTTTGGAACACCATCATGGAGTTCAGTTCGAGCCGCATCCTCTTCGCTACGGATTTTCCGTTTGAAGAAGTCGGCGACGCGTGTGAATGGTTCGACAATTGTTCTATCGGCGATACGGACAAGAAATTGATCGGCAGGCAAAACAGCATAGATTTATTTAAACTCACCGGTATCTAATGAATGGAGGAAGCATTATGGCTAAAAAACAATTTTTATTTCTTTCGCTGATCGTGTTGTTTGCTTTACTGTCCTTTGCCGCCTGTTCCGGCGGAGACGGAGGCGAATCCGCGCAGGGAAACGATCCCGCATCATCGGAATCGGGCGAAACCGACGAAGGTTCGACCGACGCCGCGGATCTCGGCTCGCCCGTAAGTATGAATCTCGGACATCCGTTTCCGACGTCCGACTACAGAGCCATGGCTATGCAGAGATTCGCGGATCTTTGCGACGAATACTCGGACGGCAATATATCCGTAACCCCATTTCCGTCTCAAACCCTCGTCACCTCGCAGGACGCATTGAAATCCACAGCCAACGGTTCGGCCGATATAGGCATGGGCTCGTTGTCCTTCAACACATCCGAGGTGCCCGCTCTTGCGCCGCTTGACATTCAGGGCATATACGATCCCGACTATTTTTGGGAAACATACGAGATCATAAAGCCGACGTTGGATAAGATACTTGAAACACAAAATCAAAAAGGCCTGATGATCTTTGACGAAACAGACTCCGTATTCTATTTGAATAAGAAAAACCAAAAGGACGTCCACTCTCCCGCCGACATCGGCGGCTTGCGTCTGAGGGATCACGGCATGTGGATCGGCAAATCCATTTCCGAATGGGGCGCATCCCCGCAGACCGTCATGCCGGCCGATATCGCGGTGGCGCTCGACAAAGGAACCGTAGACGGAGGCTTTACGGGTTGGGGATTCATTCATTCTTACAGATGTTTCGAAAACGCGCCGTATATATCGTACGCGAAGATAGCGAAATCCTGCTGGTCTCCCATGGCTGTAAACTTGGATGTATGGAACGGACTCAGCGCGGGACAGCAGGACATAATGATCAGGGCCGCCGCAGAAGCGCAGGAGTACGGCAAAGACCTTATTGAAGAACAGTTCAACACATTCAAAGCCGATGTTGAAAATTCGGGCGGTACCATATATTATCTGACGGAAGAAGAGAACCAAGTCTTCGTTGACGCGGCGATTCCGCTGATCGAAGAATGCAGACAAAGCTCGGGCGAGTTGGGTAACGAACTTATTGACGCGTTGCTTTCCGCGCCTTCAAATTACAGATAGGTCGGCACGTCTGTCATAAGGCTGCCCGCGTACGGCAATACAGCGTTTTTTCGCGGAATTGCTTTCGCCGGCGGCCTTATTGTAGAAAGGATCCGTTTACCCATGGTGCTGAAGAAATTCAATAAAGTATGCGGATACATAGCCGGCGCGCTTATTTTGGTTTCGGCTTGTGTTATTCTGTATGACGTCGTATGCAGGTATTTTTTCAACTCGCCGTCGCTGTACGCGCCGTACATATCGGCGTTTCTCATGCTCGGCGCGGTATTTATCGGAACGGCTTACGCTATGCAAGCGGGAGGGCACGTTTTTGTCGAGCTGCTCGTTGACAAGATGAACCCGGCAATGCGGCGCGTATCCATTACCGTGGGCTACATTTTTTCGATGATTTTTGTAATGTCATTGACGAGGGCCTGTTGGCAATTTTCCGTGAGCGCCGTACAGAACAACTGGAAAGCACAGGGAAACCTGCCTGTTCCCTCGGTCATACTGTACGGCGTTATGACGTTCGGCTCCGCGCTGCTGTTCATTACGCTTATAGTGATGATTGTTGATGTTTGGAAGAACAAAGGATTGCATGACCCCGCGCGGAAAAGCGTTTAAACATCATTCTCTGTGAAGGAAAGGTGGCGTAGGTGGGTAGTCTCACAACCATTGTTATAATTTTTATCATTCTTATAGCTATACTGTTCATTGGTACCCCTATAGGCATGGGGATCGGTTTCCTCGGCGTAATGGGTATTCTTTTATTTTTGAAGCCGAGTTTGCTTCAACAGTTGTGCGCTATTACATTCAACCAATCGACAAGCGTAACAACTCTCATGATTCCCCTTTTTATACTTATGGCAGAATTTTTAGCAAATTCAAATATGGCGGGCGACCTGTTCGAGGTGATAAACCGCAGGCTGAAGAAACTGCCCGCGAATATGGCCATAGCCAGTATTATTACAAGCGCGCTGTTTTCGGCGCTTTGCGGATCCGCGCCCGCTACCGCCGTAACCATCGGGCGCATAAGCATACCGACAATGCTCAAGAAGGGTTACAGTCCGCGTCTCGCGGGTGGAACACAGGCGGCCGGCGGGAATCTCGGAATACTGATTCCGCCGTCCATCAATTTCATAATATACGGTGTAATCACAGAAACCAGCATAGTCAAGCTGTTTATGGCGGGCGTTTTCCCCGGCATTATGATTGCGTGCATTATGATTGCGTATGTAATTATACGCAGTCAAATAGATCCCAATATGATCATACCGCCAAAAGACGACGACGGAGAAGATCAGAAAAGCGGCGTAAGTCTCGGATTCGATATAATTACCATATTGCCCATTATCGCGTTGATCGCCGTAATATTTATCGTGCTGTATTCCGGAATCGCCACCGCGACCGAGAGTGCGGCCATAGGCGTGATCGGAGCGGTTTTTGTGGTATTTATTCAAAAGAGGATGACGCTCAATGTATTCAAAAAAACGCTCCTTCAGGCGACGTCGACTACGTGCATGATCCTTTTCCTCATGTTCGGCGGTCTTGTATTCGCGCTGTTTCTGACTGTGCAAGGGCTTCCGCAGGATTTATCCGAAATAGTTATTAACGCAAGCCCGAACAGATGGGTTACATTCATAGTAGTCAATGTCATTTTCCTGATTCTGGGCTGTTTTATGGAACCTTTGAGCATTATGCTCATAGTGCTGCCGTTTACATTTCCATTCCTGAAAGCACAGGGGTTTGACCCCATATGGCTCGGAGTAATACTCACAATCAATTGCGCCATCGGCATGATTACGCCGCCTGTGGGAATGAACCTTTTCGTGCTGCGCGGAGCGACGGGGATCAAGATGGCGGAAATAATTCGCGGGGTCGTGCCCTACATAATCATATTTGCGACCGCGATCGTTATCATCAGCATATTACCGCAGATAGCGCTGTTCCTGCCGAACAGCATGAGCTGACGACCCGGTCGGCGCAACATTGCTCTGCGGCGAATTACGTTCTGTAATTGCCCGGTACAATAGACACGCCCCGCAGAATTACACTGCGGGGCGCGTTTTTTAGTTAACTGCTTTATTGCGGCCGGCGCGGCATACTGTCAGCCCTTTGCGGACGCGGCATGCGTTTCAAGCCATTTTTTGATCTGATCAAAGGACTCGGAGCTGATCACATGTTCTATGCGGCAGGCGTCATGCGACGCGACTTCCTCATCCACATGCAGAGCCTCCATGAAATAACGCGTGATCAGACGGTGCCTTTCGTAAATGCCCTCCGCCGTTTCCTTGCCCATTTCCGTCAAATGTATATTTCCGCTGCTGTCGATCCTAATATATCCCGCATTTTTGAGTATGCCCATGGCGCGGCTGATGCTCGGCTTCGAGAAATTGAGCTCCGTGGCGACGTCGATAGAACGCACATTTCCCCGCTCCCTCTGGAGTATAAGAATAGTTTCAAGATAGTTTTCACCGGATTCGTAAATCTTCATTGCCCACGCTCCCATAATCTTCCAAATGCAAAATACAGTGTATTCGCCTTTAAGTATAAGCATATACGCTTTGCGCGATTTTGTAAAGTTTTTTTTGCCGAGGGCGACATTGACAATCAACGGCAATCAAGTTAGAATATTATTGCGCCGGCGGCGCAGTGTCGCCAAATTCATTATAACAGAAGGAATCAAGAATATATTTCACGGTATTATGCATCGGAGGATGCGACACCATGGACGATTTGGCATATTTTCGGAACCTGAGAGAGAACAAGCAAGCGGATGATAACACGCTGTATCTGTTGGGCAAGCTCTGCAAAGAAAAGGGCTTGCACACAGAGGCGCTGTCTGTGTTCGGCGAGCTCATGCTGAAACATAATGAGACGCTGAACGATATGATATTGCACGAGATTGCGGAAATCGGCGCGTTGCGTGAAGCTCGAACGGCCGGAGCCGGAGAAGACGACGGAACGCAGGCGGGCGATGCGCTCGGAGGGAATGCCGAAAGCGGGAAGTTTTTCGAAGCGGACGAACCGGCCGGGGTCGGCGTCCGAAACCTGCGAGTAATTGTCGGAGGCGACGGCGCGCGGCCTTCCCAAAACCGGGCGCGGGAAACTGTCACCTTCCGCGATGTGGGCGGTTTGGACGGTCTGAAGAAGACCATAGAAATGCGAATCATAAAGCCGTTTCAAACGCCCGAAATTTTCAATCAATTCCGCAAAAAATCCGGCGGAGGACTGTTGCTGTACGGGCCGCCGGGCTGCGGGAAGACATTTATAGCCAAGGCGACCGCCGGGGAATGCGGGGCGCATTTCCGATCAATCGGCATTGCGGACGTGTTGGGATCTTATATGGGCGAGAGCGAACGCAATCTGAGAGATATATTCTCGTCCGCCCGCGCCCGGAAGCCTTGCGTCCTGTTTTTTGACGAAATTGATACGTTGGGCTTCAACCGCATGAAGGCCGGCTCAATGTCCGCTCGCGGCGTGGTGGATCAACTGCTGACGGAGATTGAAGGGATAGACAGCAGTACGGATAAGCTGCTCATCATCGGTGCGACGAACATGCCTTGGGATGTGGACGAGGCCCTGCGGCGACCGGGGCGCTTTGACCGTTCCGTGTTCGTGCCGCCGCCGGATGTCGCTGCTCGTGAGGTGATCTTCCGGCTCAAACTGGCAGGAAGGCCGATCGAGGACATCGATTATCACGCGCTTGCGAAGAAAAGCCCGATGTTTTCCGGCGCGGACATTGAACAGGTTGTGGAAATGGCGGCGGAGACAGTGTTGGAAGAGATACTGAGCACGGGCGACGAGGGGCTGAAAATTTCCCAACGCGCGCTTCTTGCCGCGTTGGCCGCCGAAAAACCATCCACGCTCGGCTGGATGAAAACCATATCGGACTATGTGAGATACGCGAACCAGACGGGATTTTATAATGACGTCGATGAGTATATGCGGGAAAACAAGTTGTAGGGATACTTGCCGTCAAAGCGGGGAGACTCGGAGACAAGGCTGTGGACGAGTATGAAAAAAAGCTTGAGCTGATACGGTATTACAATGCAAGCCGCAATTATGACAGACTGCGTCTCGCATGTCTGGACGCGCTAAAAGACAATCCACGGGATTCGTGGCTGCTGATCAAACTGTCCTACGCCTATTACGAATTGGACATGTTTGACGAATGCGCCGACGTGTGCCGGGACATTATTGCCTGCGGTGTTTCGCCGTATGTGCTGTACGCTTACGACATGATGTCTTCGATATACGCCGATTTGAATGATCCCGTGAAAAGCGAAGAATACGCGAAGAAGGCCGTGGACGGTGATCCAAACGATGCGGATCTTCTGGTGCAATACGCATGGCGAATCGCCAACAACGGACGTTTGGATGAAGCGCTTGAGGTGCTCGCGCGAGCAGAGGCGATAAACCCGAAGAGCTCTATCGTCCTGTTTTATAAGAATCAAATTTACCATTATTATCTCCGGGATCGCGAAGCCGAATTCGAAATTTTGGCGCGTCTTACGGCTGTGAGCAACGATCCGTATCGCCTGAACCTCGCGTTGGGCAATTTTTACTATAAATACAAAGAATTTGCGGAGGCCCATTCCCATTACACCAAGGCTGTGGCGGTCAAACCGACGCAGACGCGTGACTGCGAAGAAGCAAAAGCCGCGTTGCGCGAGTTGGAAGCGTACGGATACGGTGTCAGCACAGAAAACTGCCCCTGCCCGAACCGGAATTGCAAATACTGCGGCAAATGCAAGGAATGCGCCCGAGACCATCACGGCAAGAACATGTATTGCAGACTCTCGCCGTGGAGGAGAAAAATCAACGACATCCTTGCAAGATTCTGTTGATAAATCATACTTTGCGTTACGTCCAATATTTTCATTTCTCCCCGCCATGATGTAACGAGAAACAAGGCAAAGTTGCCGGTTCTTATGGTAAAGAGAAAGTGAGGTTAAGAAGCCTTTTGGAGTTAAGGGAACGCTTTATCTTTGGTGTTACTTGAAAATTCAAATGCACCGGCGTATAATAGTAGACGAAAGGACGGTATTGCGACATGAGCAAGGATTTTCTGCCCCCAAAGTCCGATGTGGTATTCAAACTCTTGTTCGGCGACGAACGCAATACGGACTTGCTTACGGATCTGCTGAAAGCGGTGCTTGACCTGCCCGCAGACGAATATGACGAGGTTGTAATAGTCGACCCGCACTTGCTTCGCGACGCAGACAGCGGTAAACTCGGTATATTGGATGTAAAGCTCAAAACAAAATCGGGCAAGATTATAGATATTGAGATACAAGTCTTACCTACGCCGGAGTTAAAGGAACGCATTACATTCTATATCTCGAAGATGGTGACTGAGCAGATCGGCGACGGAGACGACTACGACACCATTAAGCATGTTATAGGCATCGTCATAACTGACTTTGAATTGATAGGCAACAAGTCGAAATATCACCATCGCTTTACGCTTTACGACAAATCCGACGATACGGAATTTACGGATCTCGTGCAAATTTACACGCTTGAGATGCCGAAGCTGCCGAAAGAAAACGACAACACCGAATTATGGAATTGGCTCCGTTTCATAGGGGCGGAACGGAAGGAGGAACTCGATATGCTCGCACAGACGAATCCGAATATAGAAAGAGCCGTAGGCGTTCTGATGGAGTTGTCCGCCGACGAGAAGGCGCGCATGCTGTACGAGTCACGCGAGAAAGCGCGTCGTGACGAGGCGTCGAGACTGAAGGGCGCAAGGCACGAAGGTAAGGCCGAAGGCAAAGCCGAAGGTAAGGCAGAGGTGGCAAAGAATGCCTTATCAATGGGCCTCTCCGGCGAGCAAATCGAAAAACTCACCGGCCTGACCCGCGCCGAGATTGAAACGCTTCTTGGAAACATTGGATAGAGTCTTTGATGCTTCGGGCTTCGCATATGTCTATCTCTTTTGAATGTTATACTTCAGTTGAATTGATCAGTAAATCGTCAATTGCCGAATGACGTGAAGTTGTCTTGTTTTAGGCAGAATCTCCGAAGATCTATTGCTTCACGTTGTATGTGTAATTGGCAGTTGATCTTGCGGCGTCTGCACTTGGGCGAAGGGTAACGGGTGTATTGATCAAATATTTTATTCGATATTCGCGATCATTTATCCAATCTCGTTGAATAAGTCGGCGTAGGTTGGACATTTTAGATTCAACAGTACCGACATATTCATCTCGTGCCGTAAAACTTAATTGGTAAACAAATTTAATCTCAAAAAATTCCAAAAATTGCATGGATGGCTTTCCGCTGTGAAAACTCGGCATAAGCATGCATAAGCCATTGATAATTACTGCTTCGCAAAGCCATATAATTGGCAATTTCCTCTTTGGACAGCTCTTGACCGGAAGAAAGCAACGCTTTATACTCAGTCAGACAAATCTCTTCATCTTTGCAAAGAGCAAGGAGTCCATCATGAAAGGCGATATATTCATCGGGTATCTCTTCAAATTTTTGTATGGTTTTTATCGCTTTCAATTGCTTATCTATAAGTGTAAAAACAGCCGTTCTGTTTTCAACGCTTGGGTTTGATTCGGCTTGATTCAGCAAAACAATCATATCAGTAGAATAGCCGATAAGAACAATTCTGGCGCTCTCAAAATAATCTTGGTCGGATACGGAAAATTGCATAGACACAACAATAATTACAGCTACCATACACAATGATATTGCTGCCGTAATCAAATTCGACCTTATTTGTTCTTTCTTGTAGTCGCCGTATTTAACTGCGTTCGATTGGGTCGCCTTTTTCTTTATAGGGATAAAATGTTTTATCAGTCTTCGAAAGTTTCGAAATTGGAATACAGAGATAGTTAAGAAAACAAGCTTAAATATCCATAATGGCTTCTTGCTAATATTAAACTTTTTAATATGCAATTTTAGTTCGATGACGATTGCAGCGTTATATTGTCAATACTTTTTGAAAATGTCACCCCAAAAGAGAGTTAATTATCATGTAAAAATGTCACCCCTGCATTTCTTCGGATACAAACAGGCAAGCCGAATCTTTCAAATCGGAAGCCCTGCCGCCAAGGGCGGCGGCAGACCCTTGATCTTATGCGGGGCTGTAGGCCCGCCCCGCACCCCGGCCGAAGCACCCGCGCAAAGAACGGCGCGGACGCCGCATAAAATGCCACTCATTCCTTTTGTTCGGCTGCGGCTACGGTTTCGCGTATCAACGGCAGTATGATGTCGGCCTGTGTGACGCCGAGCTTGCGGCACGCTTCGGAAAACCTTGCCGCATCCTGTTTGCGAATCGAAACGGATAATTTCGTGTAATTGGCTTTGCCGTGCTTCTTTTGCGGCAAATATTTCGACGACATTTTATCTTCTGTTTGAACAATAACGCCGCCGTGCGGAAGTTCGATCACTTCCGCGTTTTTCTCGGATTTAAGCCGTGCGATCAAGTCGTCGACATCTTTGATCGAAACGTTTCTTTTGCCGTCGTCCGCGAAATCGCGATAAAACGCTACCGGCGAAACATACTCTTTTCTCATTGTCTTACCTTTCCGAAAAACCCGGTATTGTATACGTACGTATATTTTTTCGAGATACGGTCTTCGTTTACGGAACTTGTTTTCGCAGGAATATGTCTTCAAGCATTTCAATGATTTCTTCGTTGCTCTCCGTAAAGGCGAGTTTCGGCGCGAGTCTTTGTCCGTATTTGTAATAATGTTCGTCGGGAACGGGTAA
>JAISBV010000027.1 GCA_031266025.1 Eubacteriales Family XIII. Incertae Sedis bacterium | reverse complement strand
GTCCGAGCTCGAAGAAGGCCGGCACGTAGGGTTCGAGCCGTATATTATCCGCGAAAACGCCGGCGAAGAGGTGCGTCATAACGGTGTTCGCCGCGACGGAGACCCTGTATACGCGCGCGTGCGGAACGCCGCATTCCCCGCACATCGTCTGCGTCAGCCGCAGTATTGATTCATAGAGCAACGCGGTTCGCAGGCGTTCCAAGCCGCCCGGCCGCGTGCTTTCGATTATGCGGTTGATCACGTCGGCGCCGTAGCGTATCTGGCTGTTGCCGACGGAGCCTTCGGCGAGGAGTTCCCCCGTCACGAGGTTCACGATAAGCGCGGATATCGTCGTCGTACCTATGTCAAGGGCGAGTCCGGCGAGCACGGGTTCCTCGCCGCCGCCCGGAAATACGTCCATAAGCAGGCTGCGTCCGCTCTCGCCATCCGCAGCGGGCGGCCTTCGCAGCACGCAGCGCACGGAGAATCCCGAATCCCTCAAAAGCTTCGGCAAGGCGCGCAGCGCATGCAGGCTTACGTCGACGCGATCCTCGCCCGCGGCCGCGAGAGCGGACAAAAGGCGCTCCCTGTCCGCCTTGGGGTCGTCCGCGTCGGGCGGCGGCATGTCGACGGACACGAGCTCAATGCCGCTGTCGCCCGTGAAGCCGAGCTCGGACAGGCGGCGTCCGAAGGCTTCAAAGACGGCCTCTTCGCGGCTGCCGCGCAAGTCCGTTATCTTCATCCTATAGTTATGGGCCGGCGCGATATTCGGAACGAGCACGGAGACGTTCGACGTTACGAGGCTCGCGCAGGCGAGGCGCTCGCCGGCGGCGTAGGCCTCTGCGTCGATATGGCGGCCGGCTTCGCTCTTGACGTCGCCCGACAGCAGCTTCACACGGCATTTGCCGCAGGAACCGTTGCCGGAGCAGGGCGCGTCTATGGCCACGTCGGCTCTCCTCGCGACGTCGAGAAGCGATTCGCCCTCAGTCGCGAATATACGCGACTCAGCTATGCCGTCGCCGATTATGAACTTTACGTAAAATTCATTTTGTTCCATTAATTAACACCGACCCCGACCTCGGCGTATTCCGAGAACTCGGCGAATTCTATGGCTTCGAACTCGCGCCTGAGCAGGTTCGCCGAAGACACGCCCGCGGAAAAGCGCCTTCTGTATTGCATGGGCGATACGCCCTCGAATTTCTTGAATACCTTGGCGAAATAACTCTGATCCTTGAAGCCCACCATGCCGCTGATTTTGAGCAAGTCGAGCGATTTATCGGCCATAAGCTTCTTGCTTTCGTCTATCCTTATCTTTCCAATATAGTTGCTGACCGTGTACCCGGTCTCGATTTTGAATATCTTGCTCAGGTAAGACGCGCTGGCGTAGACGACGTGCGCCAGTTCCTCGAGCGTGACCTCGCGCCTGTAATTGCGCTTAATATGCGAAATCGCCTTATAAATGATGTCCGAATAGTTATCGTTTTTGAATATGCATTCCGAAAAGCGGGACATCAGAGCGTTGAGCCAGTCCACGATGGCGTCCATCGTTTCAAGATTGTCTATCTCTGACAGCGACGCGTAATTATTTCCGAATATATAGTCCACATCGACGCCCGGTTTCCTGATGGCCGTCTGCGAGAGCAGTATGGCAAACTCAAGCATCTTGCCGCGCACAAGCTCCAAGTTTTTACCGCAATGAAAGAGTATATGCCCGATAATGCTGTTCAACAGTACGCGCGCGGAGTGTTCCTCATGCAGAGCCAACGCCTTGATCAATTTCTGTTCCTGTTTCGTTTGGTAGATGTCCCCGCGGCCCGAAACGCCGTTAAAAAACTGTATGTATTCCTGCAGTCTGTAGGATGACTCCGCGTCCAAGGCCATGAGATAATCGCTGTCGCTCAGGTGCAGCGCGTTCACGAAAAGCTGTTCCGACAGAGCCGTGACCATACGCACCGTCATGACCGGTATGCGGGCCAGATGTTCGAGCAATTTGTTTCTGTCAAATATGTTGATTTTTTTCGCTATGTCAAATTCGATATAGTCCTCGTATTCGCTCATAAGTACGGGGCCGCCGATAACGGAAAGATCGTGCTTGCCGCCTCTGATAAGCGGCGAAACAAAAAAAACGAAACCTCTCGGGCAGTAGAAAATAAACCTCCCTCCGAAACGCTTCGACTGGTAGCTGTTATAGATGGCGGAAACACGACACAGTTCCTCGTTGTCAAGCAGCCCCGACACATACGATAACGCGCCCATACATCGTTCGTACGCGGAAGTGACGTAGCAAAGCTCACCGCTGTTGTTCATAGCCGAAACGCCCACGCCGGTTATGGTGGAAAAGTCTTCAAGCGTATTGAACTTCATAGCCGAATCACCTTAATTGTAACTACTCAAACCCCACGTCAGCTTTGCTCAAAGGTTCAATTAAACCGTTAATTCTTCGGAGGGCCTATTATACCTTCTCTGTAAGCTCCGAGAAATTCAGCGCAATATTCGTCGAGACCGAGCAGCATCTCGGCCGCATAGAGCGAGGTGCGCATATCGAGCGACGACGGATCCATGATCGCGCTGTCCATGCCCGCGCCCATGGCGAGCACGAGGAAGGTTTGATTTATGTGCTTCCTGAGAGGCATGCCGAATGATATGTTGCTCAAGCCGGATGTTATGTGTATATCGGGGAATTCAGCCTTGATGTTGCGCGTCGCTTCCATAAAGCTGATTAAAGACTGTTCTACAGTGGCTATACTGTTCACAAGCGGATCTATAAAGAGCCGCCCGGCAGCGATTCCGCAGTCAGAGGCTTTTTTTACAAGGGTTTTGGATATATTGAACTTCACTGCGGGATCCGTTGGAATCCCGGAATTATCGCAGGTAAGCGCGATGCAGTTCCATTTCGTGTCCGCGATGACGGGGAAGATGATTTCGCATTTGCCGCCTTCGTCGGAAGCGGAATTGATAAGGCCGGGTTTCTTGGCGTAAGGCAGCACGTCCACTATGACGTTCGGATCCGAGCTGTCGATGCACAGGGGGACGTCTGTGGCGTCTTGCACGATGTCCATAAGCCATTTTAAAGCTTCCCTTTCGACGTCGGGGCTCGTGCTCGCGCATACGTCAATGTAGTTCGCACCGTATTTGGACTGACGTTCGGCCAATTCGCGGATAAATACTTCGTCACGATCCGCTATGGCCTTGGCTACGCTCGGAATGGCGCCGTTGATTTTTTCACCGATAATAATCATTTCACTTCACCACGCTTTCGACAATATTGCTCAAACGCCCGGCTTTCTTCCGACATACCGGTACGTTCGGCGGCTTTTGAAGAACAGGAAAATCCTATATGACCAATTATACCTCATATGAAAAAAAAATTCTTGTAATATTTTGTCCAAGTTCCGGTAATTATATTCTGTTGTTTTCGGCATAAAATTGCAAGCGTTGTTACGCAAACGGTTTCAATACCCGTTCGCAAACTCCGTTTCCTCATTCATAACGCAGGGTATTGAACCCACTCCCAATATTTCCTGTCGTATCAAACTGTCCGGCTCTCCAATACCATGTAGTCCTTAGTTACTGTTCAGAGGTTGTCTGCGTGATAAATGTTTTAGGGCATCGTAGGTTGTTAAAATCCAAAAGTACGGTCATTCCGGGATAAACCCGGAATGACGGAAAAAGTATCATATCCGGAGTACCTCTGAACAGTAACCGGTCTTGCTGCGGAACAATTTATTTTTATTGAAATATATTTACAAATATTGATATATGTGTTATTATAAAATTCGGTGAAAAAAATAATTAAAATCACTTGACCCAAAGAAGAAAATATTGTATGATTTAAAAAGAACATGTGTTCGCAAATTATGGAGGAAACTATGGCTGTCAATGTTAATAAAGAAGAGAAAGAAAAAGCGCTCGAAGCGGCGTTGGCGCAGATCCAAAAACAGTTTGGGAAGGGAGCTATTATGAAACTTGGCGACGAGAGCGCCAAGCTGAATATCGCGGCCATACCCACAGGATCGGTAAGCATCGATATAGCCACCGGTATAGGCGGCGTGCCTCGCGGCAGGATAGTGGAGATATTCGGACCCGAATCATCGGGCAAGACCACTTTGACATTGCACATTATCGCTGAAGCTCAGAAGTTGGGCGGCAAGGCCGCGTTTATAGACGCCGAACACGCACTCGACCCATATTACGCGAAAAAGCTTGGCGTTGACACCGACAATCTGCTCGTTTCACAGCCCGATACGGGGGAGCAGGCATTGGAAATATGCGAGATGTTAGTGCGCAGCGGCGCTATAGACGTCGTCGTCGTGGACTCCGTGGCCGCGCTTGTTCCCAGAGCGGAAATACAGGGCGATATGGGCGATCCGCACGTCGGGCTTCAGGCCCGCCTTATGTCACAGGCGCTCAGGAAACTTGCGGGCGCCATAAACAAATCCAATACATGTGCGATATTCATCAACCAATTGCGCGAAAAAGTCGGCGTAATATACGGAAACCCCGAGGTAACGACGGGCGGACGCGCGCTCAAATTCTATTCGAGTATGCGCATAGACGTACGCAAGATCGAAAGCATTAAGTCCGGTGATGCTATTCTCGGCAACAGGACGAGGGCCAAGATCGTCAAGAACAAGGTCGCGCCGCCTTTCAAACAAGCTGAATTTGATATTATGTACGGCCACGGCATATCCAAGGAGGGAGACCTTTTGGACTCGGCCACAGATACAAAAATAGTAGACAAATCCGGAGCCTGGTACAGCTTTGAAGGCAACAGGATAGGGCAGGGCAGGGAGAACGTCAAGGCGTTTCTGCACGAGCATCCCGAAATCATGAAGCGCATAGAAGAATTGGTCATGGCCACGTTAAAGCCGGCGGAGCCGTGCAACGCTGCGGACGATACGGAAAGCGAGCTTTTGCGCACAGGCGGTGATATGATCGTAGATGAAGACGGCGTAGTGATAGAATGAAGCAGTCTTGATTTGACATTTAAGCGGTAGCATGAAATGTTATAACGCATCAGCAGAAAAATTTCGAATGCAGAAATTTTTCTTACATCTGTGCGTTTCAACGAAGCGGGGATACGCCCACCGCTTGTTGCGGGAGCGGAACCCGCAGCAGCAGCTTCGCTTAAAGCAAGGAACATTGGCAGTGAAGTTATACCATTTTGCCGTCGCGTTTTAATTCGCGGTACAGGACAAGCGTCGCTGCAAACGCGACAAGACAGCACAGACCAAGAAACATGATGCCGGCGGAGTAGGCTATGCCGACGCCGGCTTCTCCGTAATATTGCGTGAATATATGCCGAGCTCCGTCAACGATCCCGCCCAACATCAGGTTGGAGATCATTGAGATGATACCCAAAACGGTCAAGATCACAGTCATGGCCGTATAAATGTCGTCCGCGAACAGCTTTGCGACTATGGCGAGCATGGTCGGGTAGATGGGCGCAACGCCTATACCCGCTATTATAAGAAGCGCGATTCCCGGCCGCCCCGCAGCGACGCCGATTATGATCGCAAGGCCGGAGAAAGATGTTGCAATAAGCATTGATCTTGTAAAGCCGACTTTATCCGTCAGCGGGCCGAGGATGAGTCGCGCCGCAGTGAAGCATGCGAAAAAAGCAGCAAGGATAAAGGCCGCGTCGCCGCTTTCAAAGGCGTACGCCTTTTCCAGAAAATTGACCAACCAACCGCCTATACCCATTTCGCAGACGTAGCTTAGGGAGAGACCCAATATGATAGGCCATACCCACGGCTTTTTCAAAAATGCCGTTATGCGTAACTTTTGCCTGTCGCCGGAGCGTTCCGCCATGCGGCCTATAAGACCTAATATAAGCGGTATCAAAGCGAATGACAGTATGATGAGATACATATAGCGCCAACCGAGCGTAGTGTTTTCCATCGTCGCCGCCATAAGCCTTGCGGACAGAACAGGCCCGATCATCGAGCCTAGTCCGTAAAAGAAGTGCGAAATATTGAGCATGGCGCCGGTGTTTTTCGTAAATATAGTCGCCGCCATGAGACCGAGCGTTATCTCCAACATGCCGTTTCCCAGATACATTACGAAAAACGACAGCGCCAAGGGCAGAAAACCCGGCGACAGGCATATCCCTATGCCGCTCAGCGCCATGCCGATCAAACTGACGGCCAATGTGGGCCTGAGACCGCTCTTGGCGGCCAAGGGCGCGGTATAGCCGCAGGCAATGAGATAGCCGAACGCGTTGATTGCGAGCAAAAGTCCCACTTGAAACTCATCTATACCAAAATCCGATTGTATGGAAGGAATAGCGGGGCCTTTTACATTCTCGGACAGACCGAAAATCAAGAATGCGGTGAAGATCGTAAGGGTAAGAATAACGAAATTCGCGCCCGAAACCATGTTTACGCTTTCCGCGCCGCGCTCCTTCATATTGTTTAGCGCCATTTGCCGCAGCTCCTTTGCCTAAGGGCAAGTAGTTTTGATTGAACCTTTGAGTATTAATCATTATTTTATTACACGTTATACAAAAAATCAAGTTTTTACATGAACTGCCTACGAGGACGATTGTAACGCAATTGTAATATAACGTATGTAAATTTTTATCGCAACTGTCCGATAGAAGATACAGAATACATATATCCAAAGTCAAAACACATACCATAGGAGATGATATATTATGGCGGATTACGGCGTTTTGGGAGGAATAAGCTCCTTATACGGGTACGGCTCGCAGATGCGATCACTTTACGGTCTCGAGCGCAATAACAGCACTTTGTTCAAAGCCATAACCGAGGCCGCAAAGACGACCGGCAATTCTTCCTTATTCGGAACCGGCGCGCTCGAATCCATCGCGGACGGCAGTTTTGCTTCTGCGTGGAATGACAAAACCTTGAAAGGAACCGGTGCGGATTCCGCTTCCTTGAATTACATGAAGGGTATCAAGTCCGGCGCCAAAGAATTGAAAGCGGCGCTGAGCTCCGCGCCGCAGTCGACGAACGCGGGCGGCGAGGATGCCGAGAAAAACATAAAAGAAATAGTCGGCGGCGTCAACAAACTGTTGTCGGCCGTATATGAAAACGTCGGAAAAGGTTCCGAGCGCCTGTTCAACGATATAGTGGGCGCGGTCAGCACATATGCGCCGGCGCTTGATCGCATAGGCGTCAGCATGGGTTCCGAAGGACTGTTGAAGATAAACGAGGATAAACTTAAGAGTGCTTCGGAGAACGGCGAGATTGATAAGTTTGTAAACAAGACGTCATCTTCGAACTACGGTTTCATGAGCAAGATGTCAAAGGTGGTTTCAAACGTCGAAACAAATCCCGCATATTATACAAATGCCGGCGGCGCGGCCGTCAATAACACAGGTTACTATAGCAATCAGTCTTATAATGCACTTTCCAATATAGGACTGCTTATGAATTACTTGGTATAACGATTACAGCATAAATGACTTCGGGCGGGTTTGAAACCCGCTCTTATGAATAACACCGGTAAATTTCGGTAATTTCGGCGGATGTTCAAAATCAATTGACATTCGCCGATTTTCATGTTAGAATTTTGATTTGTAAGCCGCTCAGAAAGGGTGCTTTCCTAACGCGGTTATCCGCGACCCTTTGTGGCGAGATGGGCAGAGGAGGTAATTTAATATGTATGCTATAATCAAAACCGGCGGAAAACAATATTCCGTAACGCCGGGTGATCGCCTTTACATCGAAAGGCTTGACGTCGAAGAAGGCGACAGTGTTGAGTTCGACAAAGTCCTGTACTTGAGCACTGACGACTCGGCAGAGACAGGTACGCCGTATTTGGACGCCGTTCGTGTAATGGGAACCGTCGTTGAGAACGGCAAAGCGAAGAAAGTCGTAATATTTAAGTATAAGGCAAAAAAGGATTACAGAAAAAAGCAAGGGCACAGACAACCGTACACTCTCGTCGAAATCGAATCCGTCAAGTCAGGCGGCAAAATTATCGCGGTTAAGCCCGTGACCGATGTAAGTGCGGACGAAGACGCTCGTGACGGCGACGGCGACGGCGACGTTGAAGAAAAAACGTCTGCGGTTACGGTTACAATGCCGGATGTCGAATCGGTTGAACCCAAAACCGAAAACATTGAATCCGAAACAGGCAAAGAGGATGTAAAAGTTGTTGACGCAGTCGAAAAACCGGCTGCAAAGAGAACAACAAAAGCCAAGACGATTAAGGCTGAGACCGATACAAGCGATACGCCGGCGGAAAAACCGGCGGTGAAAAAGACCGCAAAGCCCAAAACGCCAAAGGCTGCCGCGGAGAAGTCCGGAGCAGACACGTCTGAGACAAAACCCGACAAACCCGCCGCCAAACGGACACCCAAACCCAAGGCGGAAAAGTCGGAAGAACCTGCCGCCAATACCGAGAACCGGGAACCGTCGCCGGAAACGCCGGCTGACGATAAGGACGGCAGCTTGTAAAGCAAAACATTACGGTTCACGACCGTTTGAACAGTATAAAGAAAGAAGGAATCATAATGGCAAGTAAAAAAGGTGTAGGCAGCTCCAAGAACGGTCGCGAGAGCGAATCCAAACGCCTTGGGGTCAAGAGAGGCGACGGGCAATTCGTAAGCGCCGGAAGTATCCTCGTTCGGCAGCGGGGCACAAAATTTCACCCCGGCAACAATGTGGGCAAAGGCGGTGACGACACGCTGTTCGCTAAAGTAGACGGTGCGGTCAAATTCGAACGCTATGACAAAAAGCGAAAACAGGTAAGCGTATATCCCAAGGCACAGGACGCATAATGCAAAAGGGCCCCTATGAATCATAGGGGCTTTTTTTCCGGTATATTATAACGCATCAGCAGAAAAATTTCGAATGCAGAAATTTTTCTTACATCTGTGCGTTTCAACGAAGCGGAGGGAGATGCCTTTTTGTCCCGACGCTCTGCTTCGGCAGGCAAAACGGACAGCGAAGCGAGCAACGTGAGCGGAGGAGAGAGCGAAGCGAACGTTGTCCACCGCTTGTTGCGGGAAGCGGAGCCCGCCGCTCAGCTTTGCTTGAAGCGGGGGACATTGGTAGCGAAGTTATATGTTTGCGGACAGAGCAATAATCACCATCAAGTCGGGCAAAGGCGGCGCCGGTGCTGTTTCGTTTCGCAGGGAACCGTATGTTCCGGAAGGCGGTCCGGACGGCGGCGACGGCGGCAAAGGCGGCGACGTCGTATTTATTGTGGACGTTAATTTGCGCACATTGATGGATTTTAAATATAAGAAAAATTATGCGGCGCAAGCCGGGCAGGACGGCGCGGGACGCAAGCGTTCCGGTAAAAACGGCGATACGCTTTTTATCAAAGTTCCTCCGGGTACGGTGCTTACTGACGAAGCGAGCGGGCTTATTATCAGCGATCTCGTTCACGAAGGAGACAGCGTTGTGGCCGCAAAGGGCGGCAAGGGCGGCAAGGGTAACGTCAATTTCAAGACGCCTGTCCGTCAAGCGCCAAATTTTGCCGAGACCGGAGGTTTCGCCACAGAGCGCCGGGTTATTTTAGAGCTCAAGCTGCTTGCCGACGTAGGCCTTGTCGGTTTTCCAAATGTCGGCAAATCCACCTTGCTTGCCGCTGCCACGAGCGCAAACCCCAAGATAGGTAATTATCATTTTACAACTGTTGCGCCCAATCTCGGTGTAGTAAAGCTTTATGACACTGATTTTGTCATAGCGGATATACCGGGACTCATTGAGGGCGCTCATATGGGAGCGGGTCTTGGCATTGATTTTCTCAAGCATATAGAACGTACAAAAGTGTTGATTCACGTCGTTGATGTTTCGGGAACAGAAGGCAGAAACCCGACAGACGACCTGCGCATGATAAATATGGAATTGGAATCGTATACTGTAAAATTATTACGTAAACCTCAGTTGATAGCAGCAAATAAGACGGATTTGCTCAATATCGAGAGCGATGATTATACAGCGTTCAAGAATGAAGCCGAATCGCTTGGATTTGCGGTGTTTCCCATATCCGCGGCGACAAGGAGCGGTATTCCCGAGCTTATGAACGCCGCAGCGGGCGAATTGGCTCGAATCGAAAGCGAATCGCGGGAAGAACCGGGGGAAATACCCGTGTATCTTGACGTCGTGCGGCCCGAAGACTCTCCGTATTATCGCGATGTTCTGGTTCGCAAAGATGATTCCGTATATGAGGTATCCGGCCTGCAACTCCTTAAAATTTTCAATTCGACAAATTTCAACGACACGGGTTCCGTTCGCTACTTATACAAGCATCTCGAAAAATGCGGAGCGTCGGAAAAACTCAAGTCTATGGGTTTGCGCGACGGAGATACGGTCAGAATATATGACTTCGAATTTGTTTGGTATGATGAGTGAGATCACAACAATGCCTACACTGACGGATCGTATCCCAACAAAAGAAGAATGTCTGTCTATACTCAAAACCAACGGTACGCCGGAGCATGTTATTCGTCATTGCTTAGCGGTTTCGAACGCGTCGCGTCTCATAGGCATCGCGCTGTCTGAGACGGGCGTCTCGCTCGATACGGAATTAATAACGTCGGCGGCCCTGCTTCATGATATAGCGAGAACTGAAAAGGATCACGCCCGAGTTGGCGCCGAATTACTGAGAAAACAGGGGTTTGAGCGCATTGCTTCCATTGTATCGCAACACATGGAACATAAATTTCCCGACTCGCTCGCGGACGTTACAGAGCTTGACGCGGTATGCCTTGGGGATCGCGTAGTGCGCGAAAACATCTGCGTAGGCTTCGAGAAGCGCATGGAAGATGTGTTTGCGCGCTTTGCGCACCAACCGAACGCAATTGCCAAGATCACGGCAAACATCGAAAGAAGCCGCGCTTTTATACGCGCCGTGGAAGAGCGGGTCTGCCGCAGTATGGACGAAATTTGCGGGGCAACTGTGCCTAAAACGGATACCTTGCTGCTTAGTGTGGAAAAACCCGGACGATATGTGGGCGGCGAACAAAACGCGGTGTACAAAAACCCTTCAACTGTTTCATTGCGTTTTGGTCTTGCATTTCCGGATATGTACGAAATAGCCATGTCGTGGATGGGTATGCAGGTGCTGTATCATATGCTGAACGAGCGGCCGCAGATATGGTGCGAACGCGTGTTTGCGCCGGCGCCGGACATGGCCGCCGTTATGAAAAAAAACCGCCTGTCTCTTTTTGCCTTGGAGTCCGGACATCCTGTCAAGCAGCTTGATATCTTGGGCTTCACCTTACAATTCGAACTTTCGTTCACGAATGTCGTGCATATGCTAAATCAGGCCGGTTTGGCCGTGCGCAGCGCGGATCGCGACGAAACGGATCCTTTGATCATAGCCGGAGGGCCTTGCGCTTTCAATCCGGAACCTTTGGCAGAAGTATTTGATCTTGTTGCGATAGGCGACGGCGAAGAGGTATTGCCTGAGCTGTGCGAGCTTTTCATTCGCATGAAGAATGGCGGCGGACAAGGCGGCAAGAAAGCATTCTTAAAAGAGGCGTCCCTCTTGGAAGGCGTATATATTCCGTCTTTCTATGAGCCGCGTTACGCCGAATCGGGAGAATTTCTCGGACTTAAAAGAACAGAGACGGACGCGCCGCCTCGCATAAAAAAATCCGTTGTTTCGGATCTCTGTAAAGCTTTCATACCTCTCAATCCTATAGTGCCGTTAATTGAAACGGTGCATAATCGCGCGGCCGTTGAGATATTCCGCGGGTGTACGCGCGGCTGCCGTTTCTGTCAGGCGGGTATGCTATACAGACCCGTTCGCGAACGCACGCAATCCATGATTCAAAACAGCGTAGAAGCACAGCTTGCAAATACGGGATATGACGAGGTTTCTCTGCTCTCGCTTTCCACCGGGGACTATTCGGGCGTCGATGTGCTCGTGATGCGTCTCATGGAATACTGCGCTCGTGAAAACGTTTCCCTTTCTGTTCCGTCGTTGCGCTTGGACTCGTTTTCGTTCGGAATACTCCGAGAATTGCAAAAATATAAAAAATCGGGACTGACGTTTGCGCCGGAGGCGGGCAGCCAACGGCTACGAAACGTTATCAACAAGACCATTACGGAAGAGGAGATCATGACCGCTGTGCGCGAGGCCGTGAGTCTCGGTTGGAATCACATCAAATTCTACTTTATGGTGGGTCTGCCTACGGAAACACAGGATGATATCGACGCTATTGTTTCGGTGTCGAAATGTGCTGTGCAGACGGCGCGCAGTATGCAGAAAAAAGGGAATCGCATGTTTACGCTGTCGGTAAGCGTTTCAAATTTCGTGCCTAAGCCGCATACGCCGTTTCAATGGGTTGCGCAAGACAGTCAGGAATTGCTGCACGAAAAAAATATGTATCTGAAGACACAGCTGAATAGAATAAAAGGCGTTAGCTTTCGTTTTCACGATACGCGCGGCAGTCATATAGAAGCGCTTTTGGCGCGCGGCGACAGGCGAATGTTGTCCGTTATCACGCGTGCCGCAGAGCTTGGCTGCCGTTTTGACAGTTGGAGTGAACACTTTCGCTACGAACTTTGGATGCAGGCGTTTGCCGATGCCGGCGTTTCTGCGGAAGCTGCGGCTTTTCCGATTGACGGCGCATTGCCGTGGGAGCATATAAGCCCCGGCGTTCACCGGGCTTATTTGATTTCCGAGTGGGAACGCGCGCGCTGCGAATATGTTACACGGGATTGCAGGGAAGGCTGCACCGGTTGCGGCTTGAATTGCAGGAAAGACGATTCTGCGGGCGAATACTTTATAAGGGCGGGCGGGCCCGTTTGAAGTATGAACCTTCGTTTCATACTTCCGACAGGCTGCACCGGTGGCAACAATGAGATATTTAATAAGGTTTGAAAAAAAAGACAGGATGATCTATATCTCACACCTTGATGTTCAAAGGGTTTTTCATCGCGCCGTTAAACGATTGAGCATTGATCTGAAATATTCCAAAGGTTTTAATCCTCATCCCAAACTAAGCTTCGCACAGCCTCTGTCGCTCGGCCACTCATCAACATCCGAGTATCTGGAATTCGAAACGGAGAAGGACACGACGCCGCCGGCCCTGCTCAAAGAACGATTCAACACTATATTGCCGCGCGGAATCAGAATTATAGACGCGTGGACTTTGCCTTATCCGGGCAAATCCGTTTCTTCCCTTGTCGCCGCCGCGAAATATCTCATAGAGATACCTTTTTTTTATACATACAGGGAAACGACAATGGAATTTTTTGGGCGTGAGCGTATTATGGCGGAAAAGTCAAAGAAAAACAGTGAACCCATCAACATCAGACCTATGATAATCTCTCTCAAGCCGCTTATGGCAAACGACAATACCATAGCGCTGACTTCTACATTGCACTGCGGCAGCAATTCGAACCTGAATCCCGAACTCATGCTCAGATGCTTTTATGAATGCGGCGGAAAAGCTTATGATCGCGACGTCGTCAAATTCGAACGCGTAGCCATGCTCGGTTGGAGCGGGGATGAATTGACTCCGCTGGAATACCTTTGCGGCGCGCATACAGAACGCCGGACGTAAGTACGAAACGAAGTTTCATACTTGCCGCCATGGGGCTCCTCGCCCACTTCGGCGGTTGCTTGGCAGGATAATAGGTTTATCTGCCTATTTGTGGCGGCCGATAGGCTGCACCGGTGACAAAAATACCGACATTCCAATGAACATCATTCCGGGCTTGTCCCGGAATCTATAAAACAGTTAAGATGGATTCCACCGGCCCAAGGCAGCCGGTACAAGCGGAACAAGCCCGGAATGACGTTCGTTGGATTTTAACGATTTAATATTTTAGTTTGCAGCATACCTGTGAACTGTAACGTCCACTCATGCATAATTATGCGTAATTATGCATACCCTGTTGCATTTCTTAATCACCTGTGATATACTTGAAAAACCCGGCAAATATATCGCCGGCGGTTGCAGTGGAGGTGACAATGGCGAAGGAAAAGATTGTACTGGCGTACTCGGGAGGCTTGGATACATCCGTTATTCTGACTTGGCTGAAAGAGAATTACGACGCGGAGGTCATAGCCGTCTGCTGCGACGCGGGGCAGGACGACGATTTTGACGCCGTCAACAAGAAGGCCCTTGACACGGGCGCGTCAACATCCCATGTTATAGATATACGCGAAGAGTTTCTGACTGACTTCGTGTGGCCTACGTTGAAAGCGGGCGCCGTCTACGAAAACGATTACCTGCTCGGCACCTCTATGGCGCGGCCGCTTATGGCGAAGAAATTAGTCGAGATCGCCGAGAAGGAAGGCGCCGGCTTCATAGCTCACGGCTGCACGGGCAAGGGTAACGATCAGGTTCGCTTTGAAAGCACCGTACACGCGCTGAACCCCGCCATCCGCATAATAGCCCCGTGGCGTATCTGGGATTTAAAATCAAGGGAAGACTGTCTCGACTATGCGGCGAAACACAGCATCCCCGTAGCGCAATCCCGCGAAAAGATATACAGCCGCGATCAGAACCTGTGGCATATCAGCCACGAGGGCGGGAACCTTGAGAATCCTTGGAACGAGCATTTGGACGACATCCACGTCATGAGCGTACCCATAGAAAAGGCGCCCGATAAGCCCTCGTACATCGAAATAGACTTCGAAAAGGGCATACCCGTCGGCCTTAACGGCAAAAAAACCGCGCCCGTCGCATTGCTCACGGAGCTCAACAGGATAGGCGGCGAAAACGGCGTCGGGACGATAGATATAGTCGAGAACAGACTCGTCGGCATGAAGTCGCGCGGCGTCTATGAGACGCCCGGAGGAACCATCCTGTACAAAGCCCTTGCCGCGCTCGAAAAGCTGATATTCGACCGCGATACGCTGAATTACAAAAATACCGTCGCTCTGAAATACGCGCAGCTTGTATACGACGGCCTTTGGTATACGCCGCTCCGCGAGGCCATATCCGCCTTTGTCGATCATATACAAGAGCCCGTAACGGGTACGGTGCGCGTAAAGCTGTACAAGGGCTCCGCCGTTCCCGCCGCCGCAAAGTCGGACAACGCGCTCTACAGCGAGGAGTTCGCGACGTTCGGTGAGGACGACGTCTATAATCAGAAGGACGCCGAGGGTTTTATCAATCTGTTCTCGCTGCCCATGAAGATTCGGGCCATACGCAAAAACAACGCGGCCGGCAAAGCGCTGCGGACACGCTGAAAGAAGGTTTCACATGAAGCCGTGGCAAGGAAGATTCACAAAGACAGGCAACGAAAGCATAGACGAGTTCAACGCGTCCATAGACTTTGACAAGCGGCTGTATCGCCAAGACATACGCGGCAGTATAGCGCATTGCAGGATGCTCGCAAAGCAAGGTATTATCACGGGGGAAGAGGCCGCAGACATAGAAACGGGACTTCTTTGCGTGCTTGCGGACATGGAAGCAGGCAAGATCGCCGCGGACGCATATGCGGAAGATATACATATGTGCATAGAAAGCGCTCTTACAGAAAGGATAGGCGCAGCCGGCAAAAAGCTTCACACAGCCCGAAGTCGCAACGATCAGGTCGCGCTCGACATGCGCCTTTATCTCAAGGAAGAAACGGCTCTTATACGCGACATGCTGAAAGAGCTCACTGAAACGCTCGCGGATACGGCGAAAGCGCACAGGGACACCGTGATGCCGGGCTATACGCACCTGCAGCGCGCGCAGCCCGTGACGCTCGCCTTTCACCTGCTCGCGTACTGCCGGATGTTCCTGCGCGACGCGGATCGCTTCGGCGACTGCATACAACGCGCGGACGCCTTGCCGCTCGGAGCGGGCGCGCTCGCCGGCGTCACATACGAAACTGACCGTGAATTTCTGCGCAAAGAGCTCGGCTTCGCGCGCGTCTGCGAAAACGCCATGGACGCGGTCAGCGACCGTGATTTCGCTTTGGAATTTCTCGCCGCCGCAGCTATATGCATGATGCACACGTCGCGTTTATGCGAGGAGCTTATAATGTGGAGCTCGGCTGAATTCGGATTTATAGAGCAGGACGACGCGTTCAGCACAGGCAGCAGCATCATGCCGCAAAAGAAGAACCCCGACGTCGCCGAACTGATTCGCGGCAAGACGGGCAGGGTCTACGGTGATCTGTTTACGCTTTTGACGATTATGAAAGGATTGCCTCTCGCCTACAACAAGGACATGCAGGAAGACAAGCCGCCCGTATTCGACGCTGCGGATACATTGAAAGCATGTATTCCCATGCTGTCGGATATGCTTAAGACCGTGACAGTAAAACGCGAACGCATGGAAGAAGCCGTGCGCGGCGGATTTATGAACGCGACGGACGCAGCCGACTATCTCGTAAGAAAGGGCGTACCTTTCAGGGATTGCCACGAGATCATAGGGCGCATCGTTCTGCATTGCATAAGCGAAGACAAGGCTATAGAGGAGATGAGCATCGACGAGCTGCGGCAATTTTCTCCGCATTTCGACGACGACATCTACGAAAACATAAGCGCGCGCGCCTGTATTGCCGCGAAGCGCTCTGAGGGCTCGACGTCTTTTGAGAGCGTTGAACGGCAGATCGCGCTTATAGAGGAAAGCATCGCGGCGTTAAAATGAATTTTATATCTTATTGCATCCTTGATCATCTCGACGGCGTTAACGCCGTTTCAACCGTTGTGCGCCTTGTGCTCGCCGTCGTTATAGGCGGCGTGATAGGCTTAGAACGCGGCGCGCGCAGCCATCCCGCCGGTTTCAGAACGCATATGCTCGTCTGCGTCGGCGCCTGTCTCGCCATGCTAACGAACGAATTCGTATATGAGAATATATCGCAAATGGCAGATCCTACAAGGTTGGGCGCGCAGGTAATAACAGGCGTCGGCTTTCTCGGCGTCGGCACTATATTGGTTACGGGCAGACACAGAATTAAAGGTCTGACCACGGCTGCGGGCCTATGGGCTTCAGCGTGCACGGGTCTCGCCCTCGGCATAGGCTACTACTCCGGCGCAATCATAGCCGCCGTTCTCATATTCGCGGCTTTGGCTTTCTTCCCCGTAATCGAAAACCGATTACTCGCGCGATCCCGCTCGCTCGAACTGTACATAGAGCTTGAATCGTTGAAGAGCGTCCACGCTTTGCTTGAATATCTGCGTGGCTGCGGCGTAAGTATTTTCGACACGCATTTCAACTCGTCCGCCTTTGTTTCGGGCTCGGTCGGTCTGCATCTGAGTCTCAAGCTCCAAAAGAATACGCGCGAAATCCTGTTGAAAAACATCGAAAATCACGAAGGCGTGTTAATAGTCGAAGAGCTTTGACGAAAAAAGCGAACCGCGAAACTCGCTTTTTTCATTCGGCAGTTTCTAATCCGCCTTGTTTCTCCGGGCGTTTCTGTTTTTGAAAAATTCCATGGCAGGTTCCGGGAACATGGCGCCCGTCAGCACATCCTCGGGCTGTTCGATGTACTCGGCAAACTGTTTTTTTGTATTTTCAAGCTCGGGCTCTATCAGATCGGCCGGCCTGACTGTAACGCGTTCGGCATTCCTGAGGATGAGTTTGATCATATCCTCGGAAATCGGAACAGGCGTATTGCCGTACATGCCCTTGACCACCTGCTTGAGTTCCCTCGGCACCATCTTGTAGCGCTTGCCGGCCAAGACGTTCAGTACGGCCTGCGTACCGACGATCTGGCTCGACGGCGTTACGAGCGGCGGATAGCCCAAGTCCTCGCGAACCCTCGGCACCTCTTTCAACACTTCTTCGAACTTGTCCATCGCGTTCGATTGCTTAAGCTGCGAAACAAGATTCGACAGCATGCCCCCCGGTACCTGATATACGAGCGTATTGATATCGACGCCCATGAGCTTTGGATTCAAAAGACCGCTCGCGATGTACTTCTCGCGAATCGGTTTGAAATGCTCGGCTATCCTGTTCAGACCGTCCATGTCTATGCCTGTGTCGTACTCCGTACCGCGAAACGCGTAGACCATGGGCTCCGTAGACGGTTGAGACGAACCCTCGCCGAACGGTGAAATGGCTGTGTCTATGATATCGACGCCGGCCTCGGCCGCCTTCATATACGTCATTGAACCGAGTCCGCTCGTCGCGTGTGTATGCAGTTCGACCGGTATATTCAGAGCCGCTTTCAAATCCTTCACAAGTTTTTCTGTATTGTAAGGATCGAGCAGACCCGCCATATCTTTGATGCAGAAAGAGTCGGCGCCCATCTGTTCGATCTCCTTGCCAAGCTTTATAAACATATCGTTCGTGTGTACGGGGCTGAGCGTGTACGAAACGCAGCCCTGCGCGTGGCCGCCGTATTTTTTGCAGGCGCGGACGGCGCTTTCAAGATTGCGCGTATCGTTGAACGCGTCGAATATGCGGATGATATCAATGCCGTTTTCTATGGATTTCTTCACGAATTCATCTACTATATCGTCGGCGTAATGCCTGTAGCCGAGCAAATTCTGGCCGCGCAGCAACATCTGAAGTTTTGTTTTTTTTACATGACTTCGGATAGTTCTGAGCCGTTCCCAAGGATCCTCGTTCAAAAAACGGATGCAGGCGTCAAAGGTCGCCCCGCCCCAGACCTCAAGCGCGTGATAACCCACTCCGTCCATCACCTCAAGTATCGGAAGCATTTCGTCCAATGTCATTCGCGTCGCAATCAAAGACTGGTGTCCGTCACGCAATACGGTTTCTGTTATTTTGATCTTTGCCATATTGTTTCCCCTTTCAAAGCACAGCTATTGCGTCGCCGGGCTTTATGGCGCCGCCCTCTATAACGCGCGTAAAAATGCCCTCCGTGGGCATAACGCATGTTCCCGTTTGCTGCTTTATGGCGCAGCCCTCGTGGCATTCTTTGCCGATCTGCGACACCTCATGCAAGCTCTCGCCTATGCGAAGCCGAGCGCCTATGGGCAGCTCCGCCAAATTGACGCCGACCGTCGTGATATTCTCCGCGAAAGCGCCCGCATCAAGGGTCAGACCCAATCTCCTCATCTTGTCCGCGCTCTCGTCAGCCAAAAGACTCACCTGTTTTATATCGCTCAGCCCGAAATGCGCGTCGCCGACGACGCCTCCCGGCTCAAGCTCCGCGGAAGTCACGGGTTTTTTGATCACGCCTGTTTTGTCGCTGATATTAACCGAAAGCACCTTTGCGCCGTTCGTTTCATCCTTCTTCATAAATTCCCGATTTCCCTCCTTCTTTGCGATGCAGCCTGATATCCGTTATGCGCATGGCTCTGTCCGCGGCTTTGCACATATCGTATACAGTCAGCGCAGCGATTGAAACCGCGTGCAAAGCTTCCATTTCAACACCGGTCTTACCGGTCGAACTCACCTCGGCCTCTATATGGATCGCGGGGCCTTCATCGTCATCTTCAAAACGCATTGAAACGCCGCTCAAGAATATATTGTGGCACATAGGTATGGCGCAATACGTGCCCTTTGCCGCCATTATACCGGCTGTCTGCGCCACGGAAAGCACGTCGCCCTTCGCGACGCCGCCGGAACGAATCAGATTCAAGGTCTCGCGTCTCATATAAACGCTGCCGCGCGCTACGGCCGTCCTCTTCGTTTCATCTTTATCTCCGACGTCGACCATGCGCGGTCTTCCGCTATCGTCCAAATGCGAAAGCCGCGACGCGGCGCACGCGGAATCGCACGTTTCGTCCATCGGCCTATCCTCCGATCTTATTCATTCCCCGGCGAACCGGCGCTTCACCGTCATTTATCAGATGACGTTCTTCCTTAGCCAATACAGCTTCGGAAAGCAAAGCCTTGAGCGCCGCGTCGTCAGCCGAACCGAGCGCGGGTTTGACGTCTATCTCGCGGTTGGAATGCAAACATGTTTTCAACCTGCCGTCGGCCGTAAGACGAAGCTTGTTGCAATCACCGCAAAAATGGCTGCTCAACGGGCTGATCAGGCCGACGCGTCCCGGCGCTCCCGGATATCTGTAATATCGCGCCACAGCCTTGACCCCATTCGGTGAAACCGGTTCATAGCCTTGAAGCGCCGCCCCAAGCTCGTCAACAGAGATATAACCCGATCCGAAACCGGCCGTATCGCCGATCGGCATCAATTCTATAAAGCGCACATCCCAAGGATAGAGACGCGTTAAACGCGCAAAATCCAAGACTTCATCATCGTTAAAACCGCGCACAGCCACAACATTCACACGTATCGGCGTCAACCCTGCGGTCTCAGCCGCGCGTATGCCCGCAAGCACGTCCGAAAGCTCGCCTCCTCGCGTTATATCGCGATAACGTTCAGCTTGCAGCGTATCGAGACTGATGTTTACGCGATCAAGCCCCGCAGCCGCCAATTCGGCGGCCATACGCGAAAGAAGTATCCCGTTGCTCGTCATGGCAAGCGTATCTACGCCGCTGACAGAGGCGATGCGTTCCACAAGACCGACGACTCCGCGTCTTACGAGCGGCTCGCCTCCTGTAATACGGAATTTTCGGAAACCGAGATCAACCGCGACGCGCACAATGCGTTCGATCGCCTCAAAACCGATGATGTTTTTGTGGCCGATATCCGCAACGCCGTCCTCCGGCATACAGTATTTGCAGCGGAGGTTGCATCGGTCGGTGACGGATATGCGCAGATAATCTATGCTTCTTCCGAATCTGTCTGTCATGGTTATAAATGACGGATCAAACGCCGCCCCGAAAATCACGGAAACCCCTGCTATCTGTCGTTACTGACAATGTCGTTGTACCAAATCATTGCGTTGATATAGGCGCTGTATATGTCTTCCGTTTCCAAATCGTTGAGTATGAGCAGCCTTGAGACCACATTCCAGTTCGCCGCTTCGTATTCCAAAATAAACTGAAAAACAGTGCTGTATTTTCCTGTTCGGTCTACAAGGGTTTCACGAATATCCTCGGACACATGCACCATATCGAGCGCTTCGTCGATGGGTCTGTCCAAAATCGCGTCCAATACGGAAAAAAGCCCCATGAGAAAAAGACTTTGCGATTCCTTTTCCATACCGAATTTGTGTGAAAGCTCTTCCGCAAAACGCGCTCTTATAAGCGAAAGTCTCGTTACTTCGCCGGGCTTGTCGGCTCCGAGCAGACGCGCGACCGCCGTGGTGATCCATTTGCGTATCTCAGTCTGTCCGAGCATAACCACAGCCTGATTGATGGTCTTAACCTTTTCTTTAAGCGCGAAATACGCTGAGTTGACCAGTCGCAGCAGTGAAACGGTCAGCATTGGATCCTTTTGTATAATATCGGAAATCTCATCGAATTCGAAATTTTCGTCCCTGACCTTATTCAGCAGATTTATGAGGTTTACCTGAAGCGGCGAAACATCCTGTTTGCCTTTGGTAAGCGGCGTTCTGTAGAAGTGTCCCTCGAACATCCCCTTGTAGCGGCCTTGCAGTTCCCTGAACAGTTCCATATTGTTTATATGCGTATAAACGCCTGTGATATGCTTGTATTTGTGCGTGATCGTAATGCGCGTTTTTACCTCGCTCATATGATCGAATACCCTGTGGTCATAGAACACGAAATCACATCTCTCCAACATGGATCCCATCTTCTCGGCGTCCGAGATCTTTTGAATTCCGAATCGATAACCAAACGCTCTGAGACGGTCAATATTGCCGAGGTAGGATCCCGGATCATCTATTTCGCTGCCGTCTATCAGGAATATGATCTTGTCGGCAGGCTGATGCGACTGCGTTTCCAAACAGCTCATCAACATATATTTTGTAATGGGAACGAATATCGGCTTGCCCATCGTAAGCGCTTCCATGCTTACAAGATTCAGCATTTCCAACGGAAGCGAAAGCATCGCGCCGTCGAAAAGGCTTGTGCCGGTTCCGTCCAAAAGGTCATTGCCTTTTCTGTTGCGGAAGAAATAAGCTTCTACCGCGATGTTTTCATTGAACAGCGGAACCGGAACTATCAGCAAATCCATAACGTATTACTCCCTTCAACTCAGTGACCGGCGACCCGTTGCATCTAAAGCCGTCTCTCATAAGTATACTTTAATTCACGGAAATGTTCAATAATTTTGTGGCGGCGCCGAGTCTATTTTGACAGGCGCTTCCGTTTCCTGCGCAACGACGCTGCCGCCCGCGTATTTTACGCGAAGCGCAGGCTTTTCAATCTTGCCTGTAGGATTGCGCGGAACATTGTCGAATATAATCATACGCGGCCTTTTATATCTGGGCAAATCCGCGGCAAATTGCATTATCTCGTCCCGAGAGGACTCCTCTCCGGGCTTCAGTTCTATGACGGCGGCTGAAATTTCCCCAAGCCTGTGATCAGGAACGCCTATAACGGCGACATCCTTGATCTTTTCGAAACCGCGCAGAAAATCTTCGATCTGCACGGGATATATATTCTCTCCGCCCGTGATTACGACGTCCTTCTTTCGATCCACAAGGAATATGAAGCCGTCTTCGTCTTCCATGGCCATATCGCCCGTGTAGAGCCAACCGTCTTTCAATACAGCCGCTGTCGCTTCCGGATCCTTGTAATAACATTTCATGACGCCGGGGCCGCTGACCGCCAATTCTCCGACATTTCCCCTCGCGACGTCCGCGCCCGACTCATCCGCGATCCGTGTCTTCCAACCATGGCCGGCCTTGCCTATAGCGCCGACTTTATGTATGTTTTCAATGCCAAGATGCACCGAACCCGGCCCTATGGATTCAGACAGGCCGTAATTTGTGTCATATGCATGTGACGGAAAATAACGTTTCCAACGTCTGATCAGCGTGGGCGGCACCGGCTGAGCGCCTATGTGCATCATGCGCCAACAGCTCAAATCATAGCCTGAAAGCTCCACTTCGCCTCTCTCGACGGCGTCCAATATATCCTGCGCCCAAGGCACCAAGAGCCATACGATGCTTGCCCTCTCTTTTGCCACGGCGTCCAATATCCATTTAGGATTCGTACCTCGCAAAAGAACAGCCTTGCCGCCCGATATGAGACTGCCGAACCAGTGCATCTTCGCCCCCGTATGATAAAGCGGCGGTATGCATAGGAATACATCGTTTCTGTCCTGCCCGTGATGCGCCTGTTCGGTCACACAGGCGGAAACAAGACTTGCATGTGTATGCAGTATGGCCTTAGGAAAGCCGGTGGTTCCGGACGAATAGTAGATGGCCGCATCATCCTCGTCGGAAAACACGACGCCCGGCGCTTCACGGGAAGAGCGCCCTATCTCCGTCTCATAATCCCGCGCGTACGCCGGGCAGCGTTCGCCTACAAAAAAGAACGCCTTTATATTTGTGAGTCTGTCCTGTATGAAGTCCATCCTCTCGACAAATTCATATCCAAACACGAGGACGGAGACGTCTGCAAGCTCAAGGCAATATTTTATCTCGTCGGACGTATACCTATAGTTCAGCGGAACCGCCACGGCCCCCGCTTTCAATATGCCAAAATAAACAGGCAGCCATTCTATGCAGTTCATCAGGAGCAAGGCGACCTTATCACCCTTTTTTACTCCTGTTTTCAGCAAGAGATTTGCCGTTAAATCTGCCCTTTCATCGAATTTCTTCCATGTAACGGTTTTGCGATATCCGTGCACACGCGCCGCTTCAACGAGTGAATATTCCTTCCACGCCGGGCTGTTCTTGTCTATCAGCTCGGGATTCACTTCTATCAGGCTTATTTCGTCTCCGTACTCCTTTGCGTTGCGCTCCAAAAAATCGGTGATAGGCATTTTCGCGCTTCCTTTCCTACAAATCCTACTATTGCTACAGTACCGCGTTATTGCGTTATAACGAGGCTTGAGGCGCTGCACTTTTAACTACCTTATTATAATTGTAAAACTCCGCGCTTGTCAAGCATACGACCCGATCAACCTGTCTGTCAACAGCAGCAGCGGATTGTTGGCATAAAGCTCTCCCGCGAACATGGACGAAAACAGCGCATCCGAAACGACAGCGTTCGCGGATTCGCCTACGAACAACGATACGGGCAATATGAGCGCCAACAGCACGAACACTACTATTATGCCTCTGCCGGCGCCGAATACAAGCCCCAAGAAGCCGTCGATTCCGCTTATTATACCGCCCCTGCCGCGCGACCGCTTTGAAAAAAGGAATGTAATAATAAAGACTGTCAGCTTTATGGACAGTACCAGTGCGATGTAGACGAAAACCATGAAACAAACGGACGCCAAACCGTCTGAAACGGAAACGGCAAGCGCCGAAACGAGTTTGTCCGCCGCGTCCGCGACAACAGCCGGGATATCCCACATTATCTCGCCGGCTTTTTCTGACAGATGCGCGCTGAAACGTTCTTCAAGACCGAGACGGATGTTATCGTATATCTCCGTATGCCCGGACAGCCAATCTGTCGCGTAAGGATATACGATTGCCGCCGCGACAATAGAAAACAGCCAACCGAAAGCTCTCAGCACCGTACTGATCAGACCTCTGCGATAGCCCTGAGCCATAGACAGAATCACTGTTATTATTATAAGTATATCAAGCCACATGCAAATACCCGCGATAAATATTTTAATTACCGCTATTTATTCTACCGGCTGCGCGTTATATTTGCAATAGGTCGAATTTCTTTGAACGACGGCGTCCTCCCAAGGGTTACGGCGAATGTGTTGGGTTGTATCTCTGTTACTGCTCAAAGATTTCAATCAAAACTACTCAAACCCTGCGTCAGTTTTACCCTGTCGCAAGCTCCGGGCACGCGTGTTCAGATCGGGTTCTGAGACGGATTTTGGCCCTCGGAACGTACAAAATAGTACGTGAGAAGGCCAAAATTCGAATCAGGTTCCGAGATGGGCAAAAATCACGTGGGGTTTGAGTAGTTACGTATCTCTATTTTTGGATTATATTTCTATACTTTTTTGAATTGACATCGTTGCGCGGGCAATGTATAATAAAAAGGTCGCCAAGAGCAACAAGTCTTTCCAAGGCAACTCAACGGTGGAGTGTTTGGCTGTAGGCTGTGGTTTGACCCCACCTTTTGAGCCGTGCTTGCCGGAGTGGCGGAATTGGCAGACGCACAGGACTTAAAATCCTGCGGTTCGTGAGAATCATACCGGTTCGATCCCGGTCTCCGGCACCATGCGGTTTACATGCGAAGCGCGTGTTCCGAACAGGTAATAAAGTCCGTTGTCGTGTTTCAAGCAACTTGATCGAAGCGATGCACAAACGTCGCGGGGTAGAGCAGTTGGTAGCTCGTCGGGCTCATAACCCGGAGGCCGTTGGTTCGAATCCTTCCCCCGCAACCAAGAAACCCTGAAATTCCAACAATTTCGGGGTTTTTGTTTTTGAAATTCATTTGCAACCGTTCGTACCACGAGAGCCTGTTTTCTCATGTTGAAAATGTAACCGTAAGATTTAATCGAAATTATCCTTGAAGATTTTCCACTCCCTTTCTCTAAATTTTCGCCGTCGCCAATCCGTTCTGCAACCAAGACGGCAACCGCACGTCCTCAAACCGCATTCGCTTCTTTGATCCGTTGAGCCGTTTTATATCGATTATCCTTGCCGGATCCAAATACACCGAGAGACTTTCGACAGTCTCCTTCCGGTATGGAGATTCGATTGCTCAAAGTTTAACGGCAACCCGCGTGTCCCCGCCGGACATGCCTACATGTTCCGAACATCCAAGCCACTTATAAAAAGGTTCGGAAGGAATTCTGTAGGAATGTCCCACCTTCTATTATGTGGTTATTGCAATCCTCTCGGTTGGATAATCTCTTTCGCGTATATTTCAGTAATGGCGTGGATAGGAACGGATTGTCATTCGAATTTCTCACGTTTTGCGGCGACATTCAATAAGATGAACGTTGCCAAACCTGAAATGCCAAGAATCAGAAGCATTACGAAAACCGGGAACCATGAGTTACCGGCATTCTCGTACAATTTACTTGAAACCATCGGGCCGACGACTGCGGCGATAATGATGGAACAGTTCATGATACTGAGATTTGCCGCGTAATTTTTTCCTCCGAAAAAGAGATTAACCGTGGATGTCGACAATGACGCGACTCCTCCGTAACTCAATCCCGTCAATACGAGTCCGATGATGATCCAAACGGACGCGTGGTACAGTGAGCCAAGAATGAGTACGGCGCCGGACAGTATCATGATTGAACAATCAAGCAACATAGCCGGTCGTCTGCCTCGCATATCAAAAAGCCAACCGAAAAATAATCGGCCGATTCCGTTGGAAACGGTGACGGTCAAGCCGAGTGCGGCCCCCGCGCCGAAAGTCTGCGCAATTGGAACGGCATTGTTTATAACGAGCAGACCCCCCGATGCGATGGCAATTATATTGACAAAACATATCCAAAAGGAAAATTTACGAGCCATTTCGGACGGCTTGCTTTCATTCGCCATGACGGGTGACGCGGGAATCGTGGTTTGAACACAGTCTTCTTTCGTGTCGTAAACGGTTACCGGTTTAAGAAAAAATTGGCACGCCGCAAGAATTACCGAAACGGATACGGCAAGCAGCAAAAAAGTCCTTTGCAATCCGCTTACGGCGATTATCCGATTGACGATACTGCCGAAAACCATCCCTCCGAAACCGAAGGCCATGAGCAACAGCCCCGAAACGATACCCGCTTTTTCAGGGAAAGAACGCACCGCGGCCGTAAGGGCCGAATTGTACACGAGACCGACCCCGAGTCCGCAGAATACGCCGTAAAACACATATATGAACAGCAGACTTTTCTCCGGTTCTTGCGAGGGCATGAAAGACAAGGCAAGAAACCCCGCGAACATAAGCGCGGCCGCAATTAAAACGACACGGCTGTTTTTTATTTTTCGGAGAAGCATTCCGCTGATCAAACCTCCAATGCACCAACATATCATCGAAATCGTGAAAGCCAACGACAATTCGCTTTCGCTCCACATGGGATAAACATTGCTCAACGGTTTCTTAAAAACAGACCACGCGTAAATCAGACCAACGAGCATGAGCATTATTGCGCCGACAAAGGCGGTAATAATTTCTTTGTATTTTTTGGACTGCTTCATACGATTCTGCCTGCCTTTGAGATGATTTATATTTTATGTCTTCTGAAATTGGAAATTCTACATTAGTTGTTAATTTTTATCAGACGCTTTGCCACAAATTTATTTTATCAATAACTTTCGCACAATACATCGTTTGATTTGTCCGAAAACGAATGCCTTTTTGTGGACAGACCGACAAATATCTATGCTATTCGGTTTTGATATGGTATTATTGGATTTGTAAGCGACAGAAATAATGCAAAGGAGGACCGGCATTGTGTATATAGGATTAGAAAACATTCGGGAATTATTTTTCGATTCCCCAAGTTTATTGAAAGAATCGAATCACACGAGTTGCCTGACCGATTGGATCAGAATGAAAGATGCGCCGGTTCCGTATGTGACGAGTATTCTTTATGTTTGCGAATATGATGAAGATTTGAGAAATCTTGACTTTATCCCGAACATGCATATTTTGTGTATCGCAAAAAAACATGACGATTTGGAAAAATTGACGGAAGAGGTCCCTTCTTCCGTCAATATTCTGTTCTTGAAGCATGAAAACCAAAATGTCGTTTCCCGAAATTTATTGAGGTATTTTGACGCTCAATGCGGAATCGGTCTTTTTGCGGATACACTGCTCGAAATCCTGTCTTCCGAAGGAGGTGTTCAGACCATGGTTGATCGTGCGTACGGCGCTTTGGGCAATCCCATCTTCGTCTTTGACGCGGGCTTTAATCTGGTTGCCGCGAATTGGGAAGAAGCCAAAAAAACAAATACCGGCATGGAGTTGATTAAAAACAGGGGCTTTTCCGACAGAGAATTCAAAATGGTCAATGAACGCGGTATGCATAAGAATGTTCAGAAAAGTGAAGTACCCATCATGGCCTACAATCACGAGCTCGGATATGATCAACTTTTATGTGCTATCGACACGCAAAAGGATATAGGACACATCGTTGTGTCCGCAGTCAACCGGCCACTGAATTCCGTTGACGGGCAATTGCTTCATATTTTGAAGAAATGCATTGACCAACAATTGAAAAAAGATGAGTTTGTTCGAAATGTGAAAGGATTTAATTATGAATATATCCTGAAAGATTTATTGGATGGGAAAATTTCGACAGGAAAACCGTTTCTTGACCGTTTGAATTCCGTAAGCAGTAAATTTTTAGGAAATATGTATTGCTTGGTCATAGAAACAGCCCGCAGTTCTTGTATATTGAACACATATCATATTCGCAGTCTTTTTGACAGCCGCTTTCCCAATACAAAAACCTTGATGTACAAGGGCAACATCATAGTCATTTTAAGCATGTCCGTCTCCCGATTTCCGCCGGAGGGGGGTATACTTGAAGATGCGGCCGAAATATGCGAAAATAATGATTTATACGCAGGATTGAGCAACTGCTTTCAGAATATTGCACAGATCGCGGAATACTACAAACAGGCTTTGCGCGCCGTTGAACTGGGGGTTTGCGCCGTCAACAAACCGAGTCTGTTCATCTATGAAGATTATTATTTGGAACATATAAAGAGTATATTCATACAAAAGGAATCCCCTGAAACCTTTTGTCATCCTAAAATGAAGTTTTTGTCGGATTATGACAAAAAACGCAATTCCGAACTGGCATATACGCTTTATATGTATCTCGTACACGAAAGAAATATCGCAACAACGGCCGCCGCAATGCATATGCACAGAAACTCATTGGTCTATCGTATCAAAAGAATCAATACACTGATAGGCGATAATTTTGAGAGTAGCCGTGAACGTCTGTATCTCATTTTGTCTTATGAAATAAATCATAAACCTTAAAGATAATCTTGGCGTGGCGTCGAACGCGGGCATAATGGCCGCGAGCCGTAGACAGTGATGTTTTATTCATTAAAATGCCGCGAAACCGTCTTTTTACGGTTACGCGGTTTTTTTGCGCATACGAAGTCTTGTTCATTCATGCACAAAAAAAACACCATTTTCGGGTGGACCGGACGGTGAATCCGGCAGAAGCCGCCGGTAAACTATAATAAGATGCGAAAAAACACCTTTTACTGCGACATAAACACACATAAATTTACCAATATAATAGGTCGCCGGATGTGTTGCGTCCGGTACGGACGATCCGTATAAGGAGGATTCGATATGGGGTATCAGGTAAAACTCAATCCGCTCAAACCACTGAGCAGAAGCGTTTCGATCATCGGCATCGGCGCGACGCCGTTCATGCTCACGATGGATGACCCGGAGACCGACGGTCTCTGTGAAGGCGAGCTGTTCGGCTACGCCGCCGTCGAAGCGATGAAGGACGCGGGTATCACGGCAAAAGACGTCGATTTCTACATACACGCCCAAGCCGGCCCCACATGGCAAAGCCAAGTCGGTACACCGAATATGCATGTGGCAAACTGGTTTGGCATGAAAGGCAAAGGCTCCTGCCACCACAGCGAGGCATGTTGCACAGGCTACGTCGCCCTTGAGCAAGCGGTCAGCTATGTCGCATCCGGGGCATACGACATCGTTCTCAGCGGCGCCTGCGATATGTCCTACTCCGTCGCATATCCGGACAGACCCGCGTTCATGCGCCGGTCCGGCGACGACCGGATGTTCCGCGACACGCTCAATTCGATTTTTCCCAAGGACTATACGCTCGAAAGTTATGCTGCGCTCGACGTGCATTCCGAGATTTGGCTTGATGAGTATATCCACGAAAACGGCATTGCCGACAAGATCGACGACGTGCTTTGTGTCTTGGCTCGTGACTCTCGTCGCGCCGCAGCGCTCAACCCATTGAGTCTGTGTAATGACACGTACGATGAGTTGGCCGTAAAATACAAGATGAAAGATGCCGATACCTTTTTGCGCTCGAAGTTCAACCCTTTCCTCGGTCGCTATCTTCGCGCCAGTCATTTCGAACAGCGTTGCGACGGCGCCGGCGCGTTCATAGTATGCCCGACCGATATGGCGCGCCGCTGCACCGATCATTCCGTCGAGATACTCGGCATAGGCCATTCTTGCCTTGAAATAAGCACACCGCGTCTTGAGAAGTACGCCACCGAGACCGCATACAGGCAGATAAGGGATTTGACGGGCCTTACCGGCGCCGACATGGATCTGTTCATGGCGAACGACTTTCATATGTCGTCCCAGTTCCTTGCGGCGGAAGCCTGCGAATATCTGCCCGAGAATGAGGGGTGGAAGTACGCGTTCGAGAGTCGCACGGCCTTCGACGGGGACCGTCCCGTTCAAACCAACGGCGGGCGTTGCCAGTACGGACATGCTCACGGCACCTCCGGTATTCACGACTACTACGAAGTCGTCAAGCAGATGCGCGGCGAAATGGGTCCGACACAGGTGAAGAGGCCGGTCAATTATGCAATGGTGCGCGGCTACGGCGGAGGGCAGAATCTCACCTGCGCGATTCTCAAGAGCAACGCTTAAAGGAGGCGGCGAGATGGAAAAAAAGGATATAAAACATATTGTAAAAACATTCTATAACGCGCTTGAAGAGGGCAAGATTCTCGGTCGCAAGTGCACGAAGTGCGGTCATGTTGAATTCCCGCCCTATCTTGCGTGCAATATCTGCGGCAACCTCGATACCGAGTGGCACGAGATGTCCGGCAAGGCAGTCGCCATGCAGATCATGGCGCCGTCGTTCGGCTTCTCCGATAAATCCTTCAGGGATCGCGTCGGCGATTATTGCGTCGGCTCGGTAAAACCCGAAGAGAGCGGAGAGCTCGTCACCTGCTTTATCGGCGTCAGCCCCGGGCGCGTGGATGAACTGAGGGGCAAGATACCTTTCCCCGTAAGACCGATCATCATCCAAGAAGACGGCTACAAAATGGTTTTTTGGGAACTTGACGAGTAGGAAAGTATCCATCGGCACAGCAAAGAAATGAGGTAAGAAAGCATGAATATCGAAAAAACAGTCATCCGGTGCGCCGCAGATGCGTACTCTGTCGACGAATCGACAATAACCCTTGATACCGACATCCGCAGCCAACTCTCGAAACAGTCGCTCTTGCTCGTAGCGTTCATCTCGAGCATCGAGGAAGAGCTTAATGTGACAATTGATCTGGGTGAAGCGGCGGCGCTCAAAACCATTCGCGACTTCGTTGACAAGATCGGGCAGCCTGCGGAGTAACGCTTGTCGCCGCAAAGCCGGTCGATGCGGCTTGCATATACATATCAAAACATTCAATCAAAGTCACGGTCATTTTCCTCTTTTACGATATCCATATATCGCAACATGCCCTGTTTGAATAGTCATTTTAATTATTATACATTGCATGAGAGGTTTTTGGATGAGTTTTATTGATTCGATTTACGATAAGGCGAAGCAGAACAAACAACGTATCGCCATATCGGAGTGTACCAACGAACTGATGATGCGCGTAGCCGTGCGTGCCGCCGCAGCGGGTATCGCAGACATTGTCTTTGTGGGAAATCCTATTGAGATTGAGAAAACATCCCAAAGGTGCAAGATTGACCTGTCGGCGGTGACTATTGTCAATGTCGGCGACGAGACCTATAAGGAGCGGCTTGCAGAGCGCTACGACGAATTACCGAACAAAGTCATGGGAAAGAAATTTGTGGCGCGTCGCATTGGCGACCCTCTCTACATGGCAATGGTCATGGAATCGGTGGGCGATGCGGATTGCATTTTCGCCGGTTTGGATACTACCACTTACGAGTTCATACTCGCCGCATCGAGCATCATCGGTCGCGCTGCGGGTGTAATCACGCCAGCAGCGCTTCTTATAATGGAGATCGAGGGTTTTGAAGGCGGACAGGGCAATTGCTTTGGTATGTCTGACGGAGCTATATGTTTAGAACCCACGAGCGAGGAACTCGCGTGTATCAGTATCTTGTCATGCGATACGTTTTCCGCGCTTATGGGCAGAAGCGCGCGTTGCGCATTGCTCTCATCCTCTACCTGCGGCAGCGGAAGCGGCCCCTCTGTTGACCGCATCAGCGCGGCGGTGAAGTTGGCCAACGCACAACGCCCGGACCTCATGATTGACGGTGAGTTTCAGGCGGACGCCGCGATTAACGCACGCGTGGCCGCCAAGAAGGTCAAGCGCCCGAGTGAGGTTTCAGGTCGTGCGGATGTTTTGATTTTCCCTGACGCCGCCGCGTGCAACATCGGCACGAAGCTCATACAGCAGTACGCAAATTCGCGCAGCTATGGCCCCATCTATCTGGGATTCAGACAAGCATTCATTGATTGTTCACGCGGAGACACAGAGGATCGGATATTCGACAACATCGCCCTGTGCAGTGTGATGGCCGCCAACCGGCGCGGTCGTGAAAACGGGGTCGAGTAATGGAAAAACATACGATTCTGACAATCAACCCCGGCATGACAAGCACCAAGATCGGACTGGTAAAAGGCGGGGAAGTTATCTTTGATGTTAACGCCGATACGCCGTTCGACAGTTCTCTCTCCATTCCCGAGCAGGCGCCGGCGCGCGAACGCAAAATATATGAAGTGTTGGAGCAGAACGCTATATTACCTGATTCCATCGACGCCGTATCCGGGCGCGGCGTCGGGATATATTCCTGTGAGGGCGGGACCTATCGTATTGACGAACTTGCCTGCGATCACGCGGCTCGCGATGTCGAAGGTATCCGGCACCCCGGATGCCTTGGCATCGTCCTTTCCTATCGGCTGGGCCGGCGGTTGGGAATTCCTACCTTCTTTGTCAACCCAATGAACACCGACGAGCTCTGCGACGAAGCGCGCATGACGGGCGTGAAAGGACTCTACCGTCCGGCGCACGCCCACATGCTGAACTCAAAACAGGTCGCCATACACCACAGTGAGCTGCAAGGCAAGCGCTACCGGGATTGTAACTACATAACCGTAATGATGGGCAGCGGGATAAGCGTCATGGCGCACCGTCGCGGAAAGGCCGTCGACAGCACCCGCGCGGGTGACGGTCAGGCGCCTATAGCGCCTACGCGCGCGGGCGATCTGTGCGCCGGAGATGTCTTTACCCTACTGAATCGCGGCATGTCTCTTGACCGAATTAAAGCGCTGTGCGACCGCAACGGCGGTCTTGAGGAACTCACGGGTACCGGCGATGCAAGAAAGATCACAGGTGAGATGATCCCGACCGGCAATCGGCCGGCAAAACTCGCTTGGGACGCTATGGAATACGGCATTGTTAAATGGATCGCCGCTATGGCAGGCGTGTTGCGCGGCAATGTGGACGCCATCCTGCTGACAGGCGGATTGGCTTACGAGGAAAATCTGGTACGTCGACTCACCGAAGACTCTTCATGGATCGCACCTGTCTACGCCTACCCGGGCAGCTTCGAGACCGAGGCTTTGGCCGCCGGCGCCGAGCGCGTCCTGAGTGGCGAAGAGGAGGCGAAGACATATACGGGCAAGCCCGTTTGGATGGGATTCGGATTCGAGGCTTGGGAGGGAGAAGCACCTTGCGTTAGCTGCCGGGATATTGTTTAATAACAGCGGCTGTGCGCGTTTTGCAAACGCTTAACAATATGATCATTAGCATTTAGAGGTGAGTGGTAACGGTGAGGAGGAGGATGCAAGATGATTGAAAGAAAGCAAGAAGGCGGTCGTCTGTCCGTTAGGGTGGAGAGCCTGCAACAGATTGTCAGGTTCGACATCGACACGGATCGTTGTTGCGGGTGTAAGGTGTGTATTCGCAACTGTCAGGAGAATGTTTGGCAATGGGATGAGGAACACAAGCACGCATGGCCCAAATATGCCGATGAATGCGTGCGGTGTTACATCTGCGAACTCAAATGCAAAGGTAACTGCTTCGAGATCGTACCGGAGGAAGTGTTGCGGCATGACCCCCTGTACTCGGAGCCGATTTTCGGGAAGGGAGAGTGAGATTGGGATGCAAAAGATCAATGAATTGGGAAAGGTATACAAATCGGATCTCCTCGTCATCGGCGGCAGCATCGCAGGATTGGCAACGGCTATCAAGGCAAAGCAGCTAAAACCGGATATGGACATCCTCGTCGTAGAGAAAGGGTATGCGGGATTCTCCGGCCAGTCGACGCGCGCGGGACACGGAATTGCCTTGAACGATGCCGGAGGAACGCCCACGCTTACGACGGCCGAATACCTTGTCGGCTCCCATACGCCGTATATGAGCGATCAAGAACTGTTACTCAAATACATCCCGCGCAAGACCGAAAGTGCGCAATTTCTGCTCGACTGCGGCGTCAGCGTCGGAAAGAACCCGGACGGAACACTGTGGAACGCGCAAATGCCGCACAGACTGTGGGGCATGGGCGGCATTGACATCACGGTCAACGAGAGCCTTCGGAAGCATGCGCTGAAGCTCGACATCCGCATTCTGAGCCGAGTCAACATCTTTGAGCTGCTCACCGCGAAGGAAGACGGCAGGGCAATCGGCGGCATCGGTTTCGACATGGCGCACGGCGAGTGCAATATCTTCCGCGCGAAGGCCGTTTGCCTCTGTACGCACGGCGCGCATTTCAAGAAGGCGGCCGGATGCGCCGGGATGTTCATGGCCTACGGTACCGGTCTCGGAGCTGCCTACCGCGCGGGCGCGATGATGCGAAACGCAGAGTTCTCCACGCAGAGCGACAATATTCAAGTGAAGGACGGCCTGCCGAGTTATGGCGCTTACAATCTGCTTCACAATGGCAAGGGGGATAATATCTCTGCGAAATATCAGCCGGGCGGCGGGAAGATTGACGGCGTCAGCGCCGAGCTCGCAATCGGAATGAGGACGGAAGTGGAGAATGGGAATCCTCCGATTTGGGCGGATCTTGAGCATCCGGACATGCTGTACAAAATTGTCAGCGCCCGTGAGCCTGAGGCGAACGCCCGCGTGCTTCCCAATAAATTCGAATGGGAGGAATTAGTTGACGAAAAGACTGCCAAGTATCGCGGCGCGCTCGGCCTGCAGCCGGAGATGACTCTGCATTTCGCGATTCAGGTGGAAGCGCTGCATGTCGATCACAAATTCCGCACCTGCGTGCCGGGTTTGTTCGCCTCGGGAAAGATGACGGCGGCGGGATGCTCGTATTTCGGATGGACGCACGGAGACGGCGTCGGCAACGCGGCGGTCACATCCCTTTTCGCGGGTGAGAGTATCGCCGAATATTTCTCGGAAGATCCGGGGATGCCGGATTTGCAATATGATCAGGTTCGGCGGCACAAGGAAAAGATTTACGCCCCGCTTCATCGTGATACGGCGCACAGCCATTACGAGATATGGAATCGCATTGAGGAGCTTTCGCACGACATCTATATCGCGTTGAATAAGTCCGAGAAAGTGATACATGCGGTGCTTAACGAAATCGAGGAACTGAAGAAGATTGTACCGCTTCTCTCCGCCGATGATCCGCATTCGTTGGCAAAATGCCTCGAAGCCGCAGACAGCCTGCTTGCTTTCGAGATGGTCTTTCGCGCAGCGGATATGCGCAAAGAAAGTCGGGGAATCCAGTATCCCCACTACCGCTCAGATTATCCCGCGCAGGACGACAAGAACTGGCTCAAATGGATCAATATCAAGCAGGGTACATCCGGCGAGATGGAGCTCTTCACGGAAGACATCCCAATGTGGAGATATCCGTTCAGACCGGAAGGCTACGAAATCCCTGAAGGCCATGCAGAAGAATACTACGTTGACCGAGCGCGGTGCTAAGGAGGAAAAACCATGGAAACGATTTCAATAAAGTTTGACGGCAAAGACTATGCCGCGCGGCGGGGCAGCACGATACTTGCGGTCGCACTGGAATCACAGAAACTTCCGGCTTCATTCATGAGGGTGGATATCCCGGCGCCGTATTACTATAAAGGTATCAACGACATTGATGAAAGCGGCGTTTGCGTGGTGGAAGTCGACGGGAAATTGGTGAATGCCTCAAATACGCGCATCAAGCCGGGTATGGAAGTCGCGACCCGTTCCGAAGCGGTGACGGCCGCACGGAAGGAGGCGCTCTCCAAGATACTGGCGATCCACGACAAGGATTGCACGAGCTGTTTTCGTACAGATAATTGTGAATTCCAAGAGTTGCTTTATCAATACGGTTTCACTGATGAAGCTTGGTTGCCGTCGGAAGAAAAGGTCGCACTCGATACTTCCTCACGGGTTTTGGTGCGTGACAACAACAAATGTATTCGTTGCAGGCGCTGTGTGAATGTCTGCACCAAAATTCAGTCGGTCAGCGCCATCGAATGTACAGGCGAGGGTTTGGAGGCTGTCATTGCGCCCGCTTCGCCGAGCGGGTTGGACGCCGCAAGCTGTGTCAATTGCGGACAATGCGTCGCGGTGTGTCCTGTCGGCGCGCTGTTTGAAAAGGACGAATCGCAGGATGTGCTCGCGGCCATAGCCGATTCGGAAAAATTCGTGATTGCGCAGGTCGCGCCGGCTGTCCGGGCGACTTTGGGCGAAGCTTTTGAATTTCCGCTTGGCGTGGATGTGGAAAAAAGGATTCCCGCCGCATTGCGTGAACTTGGTTTTGACAAAGTGTTTGACGCCAAATTCGGCGCAGATCTCACTATCATGGAAGAGGCAAATGAATTTATGGAACGCATGCAAAACGACGGTGTGCTTCCGATGATTACGTCTTGCTGCCCCGGATGGATCAAGTATTGCGAGCATTTCTATCCGAATATGATCGAAAACCTGTCTTCCTGCAAGTCTCCGCATCAGATGCTCGGTGCAATCGCAAAATCTTACTATGCCGAACAACTGGGCATAGACAAGGAAAACATCGTAGTAGTAAGCATCATGCCCTGCACCGCCAAGAAGTATGAACGGCAAAGGGACGGAGAGAGCGGCGCCGGCGTACCCGACGTGGATGTCGTTTTGACGGTTCGCGAGCTTGCGAGGATATTGGAAAAGGCAGAGGTACAGATCGAAGCCGTACCGTTTGAAGCGTTTGACGCGCCATTCGGTCTTGGGACGGGAGCCGGTGTGATTTTTGGCGCAAGCGGGGGCGTGATGGAAGCGGCTCTGCGCACGGCAGTGGAAAAGCTCACGAAAGAAGAGTTGAAATCCCTCGAATTCTCGGATGTCCGCGGCATGAGCGGCATAAAAGAGGCGTCTTACACGGCGGCCGGAATCGAGATCAAAGTTGCTGTTGTTTCCGGGCTCGGTAACGCGAATTCGTTATTGCAAAGGGTGAGCAGCGGGGAAGCCTACTATGATTTCATCGAGGTGATGGCGTGCCCCGGCGGTTGTATCAATGGCGGAGGACTCCCCTATCCTTCGGCGATCACGCGGGCGCAGGAAGATGTCAGGGCCAAGCGGGCAAGCGCGCTCTACAGCAGCGATACAAGAAGCAAGATTCGCAAATCCCATGAAAACCCGATGATTGTGCAACTGTACGAAAGCTATCTCGGAGAACCCGGAAGCGAAAAGGCCGAGCAGTTATTGCATACGTTCTACGCGGTCAGATAGGCGTAGCAATATTATCATTCATTATTTAAGAAGGAGAAAAGGAAATGGAGCAAACGTTGAATTATCCAAAAAGTCGTTGGATTGTCATGGTTGCGAACCTTATCTGCTATATCGCGGTCGGAACCTACATCATCATGCTTGCACCCATCATAGGGCTATTGAGCGAGGAGTTCGGCGTCACGCCGGGGCAGATGTCTTTTTACGGTATGGGGCTATACACGATTATTAACGCGCTTGCCATCATCGGTTCAGGTATGCTGTTTGATCGTTTCGGCGTTAAACCTGTTTTGATGACTTCCGTCGCGATACTTGTCGTAATCGCCTTGCTGATGCCGGTGTTCTCACAAACCCTCACGGGAATCATAATATTTCGTGTAATTCTTGCTGTCGTCGCAGGTCCTGTCGCGGGATGCTTGTCGCCGCTCGGAACAGCATGGTTTCCGGAAAAGGAGCGTGGGCTGTACAGCGGAGTGATTAGCGCGGGACTCCCGATCGGCATCACTATGTCGCTTGCCATCCTCGGCTTTCGTCTCGGAGCGACGCATGGAGATTGGCGCGCTTCGCTTGAGACTCTGACGATCATCCCTGTGATCACGTTCATATTCGTTGTCATATTTCTGATTGTCACAAGGAATGTTGCTCCGCCGAACGTCGCGAAGGAAGAAGGGACGGATGAAAAGAGCAAGCTCGTTTTCTCCGGTATCGTAAAGGCTCCCGCGTTTTGGCTGACGATTCTCGGTTTCTGTATATTTACGCTTTGCCTGAATTCGTTCACCGATCTCTCTCCGGGATACATCGCCATAGATCCTCCGACCGGACTCGGCCTCGGTGCAAGCACTGCGTCATTCACGAGTATGCTGACGTCTATCGGTAATATTACAGGAGCACTCTTCGCAGGTGTGTTGATCGACAAACTGTTCAAAGGTAAGGTGCGAACGATGCTCATCATCTGCTTTCTCATTCAGGCGATATGCGTGTTCTTAACGAAATTCTCATTTGTCACTAATGTGTTGCCACTATTCATGGTTGTGTTGTTTCTCACAGGGTTCACTGTTATGGGATCTTCCGTCGCGTTCACTGCCTTTGTGATGATGCGCTTTCCACTCGCTGTGAACGGTCGTGTTTTTACTGTCTCGATGGGCGCAGGATTGCTTATGGGGGCGGTCGGCGTGTCTGTTAGCAGCGGGATGCTGCACGCGACGGGTACCTACCAAATGTCGCTCTTGTTCATAGCTATCGTCGCGGCCATAGGGCTTGTGCCCGCCGCCTTGCTCGAAAAAGTAAAGGTCTCGAAAGACAAACTGATTGACAAAGCAGGCTGAACATCTCCCCAAAACTCTTTACCGGACCGGAAGGATTATCGGCATGACGCGTTATTTTGACTCGATTCGGATTACCGGGCCCGATGCGGCGGCGGGAATCCTGAGATTTGGAGCATCGCGGATTCCAATGCTCCGGAACTGTATTTCCCGGAGGAAACGGCGATCAAGCCGCTTCAAACAGCATCTGCAATATGCTGTTAAAAGATAAAACACAGAACTGAAATCAAGCGACATTTACAAAAAGCTTGGATTCGGATTTTTGTGTAAAACGGCACTGAAAAGCAATAAATTTCATGTTGGCATTTTCGGGGATCAGAGACTTTAAAAACGCTACAGTTCAGAGGTTAGCCCGGACAGGCTAATGATGGTTCATAAATTCGTCATTCCGGGCTTGTCCCGGAATGACCGTAATTTGGATTTTAACAAACTAAATGCTCTAAAACATTTAGTACGCAAACAACCTCTGAACTGTAACTTAAAAACAGCGATTTCGTTTATAATTTTGAATTTTAATTGCAACCGGACCGATTTTGAGGTATTATACAGATAAAGACGCAAAGAACGACGGGATATATGAAATTCATCGGAGGGGTCATGGAATCCACAAATGCGAATCGAGAATATAAAAGCAGCGTATTCGCAAGTTATTTCAGCGATGAGGAAAAGCTGATCGAGGCGTATAACGCCATCGAAGGCAAAAAGTATCCCAAGAATACGGAAGTTCGAATTAACACGCTCACGGATGTTCTTTTCATGGAACAAATTAACGACGTGTCGTTCCTGCTCGCGGGGAAGCTTATCGTTTTGATTGAGCATCAATCTTACCGGAATAAAAATCTCGCTGTCCGGATGTTGCTCTATATCAGCCGCGTGTACGAAAAGATTTTGGACAACGAGAACATATACAGGGACGGGCTCATCAAGATACCGAAACCCGATTTCATTGTTCTTTACAACGGGGATGGGGAATATCCCGACAAATCCGAGATGAAACTGTCGGACGCTTTTGAGGATGCTGACATCCCGGATATGCTCGAACTTACGGTTCGCGTCTACAACATCAATCAAGGACGCAACAAAGAAATCCTGCAAAAGAGCAAATCTCTCAGAGATTACGCCGCGTTCATCGGGCGGGTCAAGGAGAATAGGACGAAAGGGCTTGCGTTCACCGAGGCTATTAAGGAAGCCGTTAAATATTGCATCGACAATGAGATCATGAAGGACTATCTCGAAAACAACGCATCGGAGGTGGAGAATATGCTTCTTACTGAATTCAACATGGAT
>JAISBV010000017.1 GCA_031266025.1 Eubacteriales Family XIII. Incertae Sedis bacterium | reverse complement strand
TTCCTCTATAATGTCTACGGCTACAGCAACATTATGCCGCTGCCGGAGCAGATATACATAGCGGAATCGAACGCGGTGCGGACGCTGGCGGACAAAGGTTCCTGCGTCTTTATCGGAAGAAACGCGGCGCGCATCCTCTCGGACCGCGAAAACCTCATCAAAATATTTATACACGCCCCGCTCGAAAAACGCATCGAAGTGGCGCGCGACGTCTACCACGACGAGGCCGATAATATGAAGGCCTTCGTCATTCGCCGCGACAAGGGCCGCGAAGATTACAGCCGGCATTTCTCGGATTACCGGTGGCGCGACCTCCGCAATTATCATCTCTGCATCGACAGCAGCATCGGTTTCGACGCCACCGCCACGGCCATTCGGACGTACGTCGAGAAGTTTTTAGCTGAATAAAATTCGCGGCACAGGCACGCTGCCGTGACCGGGGATATGCATGCGGGCGCATGGGGCACGCGGGAATAATTTTGTCAGCAATCGCGGAATAGTCCTTCGCGAATATTTACAAAAACGGTCTGTATCTTTGCGTGCCCCACCGGGCTATCCGCTTGTATCTTTTTCGCCTGCGGCGAAAAAGATACCGCTGCTATCCCTTGCGCGTCGCCTCCGCTCGTGCCTCGCTTCGGCTCCCCTGTGCGGGCAGAGAACGTAGCATATTCGCCCTTCTACGGCGAACAGGCTTATATGCGAGCGCCAAAAGATACGAGATAAAACACGGCGTAAGCATCCTCTCCCTGCCGTCCCCGTCAAAAACACATTCCACCTTTTCTTATAAACTTAAATGCATCCACAAAAAACATCTTGACAGAGCATGAGCGAAAGCATAATATTAAGTGAACGCTCAAATAAATGTCGAGGTACGTCATGAGAGAAAAATCACAGGAAAAGAAAAACGGCATACTGCAAGCCACGCTCGAACTCGTAGCTGACCAAGGGTTTCACGGCACATCCATCTCACAGATTGCGAACAAAGCGGGAGTAAACGTCGGCTCTATATACTATTATTTTGAAAGCAAAGACGATATCCTCAACGCCCTCTACCTTGACTGCAAAACCCGCATTACGCAACGCGCTTTTTGCCACTGCACTGAAAGCGACTCTGCCGAAAAACGCCTGAAATTTATGATAAGAAATATCATTGAATATTTCAGTGAGAATCAGCGGGAGCTGGCTTTTATTGTGCAATACGAGAATTCCCCGTACCTCGCCAACATCATCTCGACTGAAAAATACGCCAACATCTTGAAACCCTATATTGACCTGTTCAATGAACTGCGAGCAGAGAACGTGATAAAGGAGCTGCCGATAGGCGTTCTGCACAGCCTGATATCAGGCGCGGTTATTTCACTTGCGAGCTACTACATAGAACACGCTGAGGCCTTTGAAGAAGCGGCTCTTACGTCAACCATTGACGCAATTTGGGATATGGCTAAGAAATAGCAGGAAACTTGGATATTCGTGAGGAAATGACACTATGGAACTGAAAGAATTGGGCAAAAGTAGCGTAATGGTTCCCGCTATGGGCGTGGGGACAATGCTGTGGACACCCAGAGGTTCAATTTCGGAACAAACCATAAGGGAAACCTACTCTGCTTGCATAGACAACGGACTGAATTTCTTTGACACCGCCGAGATTTACGGCAATGGCGCGTCGGAGCGCGTGCTTGGCGCGTGCATCAAGAAGGATGGCCGCCCTGTCCTTGTCGCCACCAAGTTTGCCCCACCGTCGCCCATGAATCCGTTGACCCAAAAACGCACGACGGTTTCCAAGAATTCACCGCAGGCTTTATTGGAGGCGCTTGACGGCAGTCTGCGCCGGTTAGGCGTTGACCACATCGACCTGTACCAAATCCATATGCCGCCGTCCAAAAGTTCAATCGCCGACTATATGGACGCTATGGCGGAGGCGGTCAAAGCGGGCAAGGTGCGAGCCGTCGGCGTGTGCAACTTCAATGAGGCCCAAATACGAGAAGCGCACTCTGCTCTCGCGAAGCAAGGCATTCCGCTTGCCACCGCGATGGTGGGGTATAACCTTCTGCGCCGTTGGCCGGAAACAAACGGCACGTTTGCGGCCTGTAGGGAACTTGGCGTATCCGTCATTCCTTACGCACCGCTGGCGGAGGGCGTTCTAACAGGCAAATACCGCGCCAAGGGTAAGCGGGTGCCGCTCGGCTATAAGGTTGCCTTGTATTTTGGGCATCTGAACATCACGAAAGACCGTCAGGATTCTCAATCACTCATGCATCGGATGTTCTCAAAACCTTTAGAATTGGACGGCAAGCGGCTTGAACCGCTATTCCAAACAATGGGCGCAATCGCCGCCGCCCACGGCAAAACGCTTGCCCAGGTGGCAATCAACTGGCTTTTAACAAACGATGAAGTCCGCGTTATACCTATTCCCGGAATGAAGAGCGTCGGGCAAGTCGAAAACAACATCGGCGCACTCGATTGGACAATGACCACGGAAGAACGCGCGCGTTTTTCACAAAAGGAAAAAACACTTTGAAACGCTTGGCGGTCTGATAGCCGTAGTACATAATAACTACCGCGAATTGCGGAAGGAAGAGCCGTCATAGTCTAAGAACATGGTCTGAATTGGAACGATGGCATAAGACCGTGGAGGTTGCAGCATGGAGCGCCGTTGTAGCCGGGGCACATGATGTAATGGCGGACGATGAGAGAGCGGTTGCAAGAGCCGGAGCACGAAGCGCCGTTAAGGACTAAGCGAATGTCGGAATGAAGGACGATGACGGAGGATTGCGCGTCAAGCCCGGGATGACAGACGTTGTGAG
>JAISBV010000007.1 GCA_031266025.1 Eubacteriales Family XIII. Incertae Sedis bacterium | reverse complement strand
AGCAAGGCGATTGTGTCCGCGCTGCTTGCCGATATGACCGTAAGCGGCCCGCTGACCTCGTGCGCGACGGCGGCGAGAAAATCGCTTTTCATTCGGTTGTACCGCTCAAGCGTTTCGTTTCGCGCCTCAAGCTCCCGGTTAAGCTCGCCGATTTGCAGTTGTCTTTCGCGGTATATGTGGATATGGAGCAGCACGACAAGCAGGAGCAGAACGCTCGCTGCCGTTATCCCCACGATCACGTCGCCGACATAATCAAATTCCGTTTGGAAATGCTTAACCGTTTCGGGTCGGTAATACGCGATCAGACAGCAGGAGACATACAGCAAAAACTCAAAGATGAGCGCGGCGACTCTTTCCAAGGCTTCAAGCATGATCGCCGTGAAGATAAGGGCGAACACGAAAAAGCAGGGCATACCGCTCCGATAGCCGCCCGCCGTGAAGAACATCGCGGGGAACGCGATTACAAACACCAAAGCAACGATGAGCCAACAGCTAATACGGTAGCTTAACTTTTTCCCCTCTCCGGTGAAGCGCAGCAGAATAAACGCCAGTACGGAAGCCGCGAAATTGAGAACGATATTGACCGCGCCCGCATTCGTCCATACAGAACTCAGCGCGACGACGCCGCCCGCCGCCATGCCGGCCAAGGCCAACAGATTGAATGATTGGACGCGGAGGTCGAGACTTTCGTGGAAGTATTTGTTTTTGAGGTATGCGTACAATCTTTTCATATAAGCGCCGCCCCTTTTTATACACAACCCCTGTTTCGTTGTACATGGTCAGCCAACGGGCCGGGGCGCGAATCCTTCTTACCGGCGATTATATCATGACGAGCCGCAAAAATCACCGGGGTTCGCCCAAATCAGCGCCGGTTTTACAGTTTTTGCGGTTAGTCCCATAAAAGAAAGCAAGAGGCCGGGTGCACGCGAAACCTCCCGGCCTTAAATTTATCTCTCTTAATTCCGCATCGATTTTAGAGTTTACACAAAATTTGAAACACACCCTATATCTTACCCGAACAGCGAATCCGAAGCAAAATAGCGCCTAATCAATTCAAATATTTTCAATACATTCTGATATGAACTTGTCCGGTTTTCGAGGAAATTTATATTTTTGTTGTTTCTATCTTGACACAAGCGTACGAAAAGGGATTATATTTTATGCTCTTGGCGAAATTGATTGTGTTCAAAATCTTGATTTCATACCCGCAACGCCTAAGCAGTCGCCCCGCTTCAAGCAATATCGTTCCTTTCGGGAGCGTTTGTCAAGGACTATTTTTTTGTGCAGTTGGAAATGCCCCGCCCCGGATGCGACACGGCATGGCTTCCGCATGAAAGGCTGCCGAAAAGTTCGTTCCGCGCCGGAATTTTTAAAATCGGCCGAAAACCGAGGGAGGATTATGCGCCTTTTCCCGTATGGTCTTACACAAGGCGCAGGAGTAACACGAAAAGAGAAAGAACCCCTGCTTGCCCGCATCGTTCTTTCTCTTATCGGTTAAGGCCCGTTCCAATGAAATTGCGGGCGGGATGAAAATCCCGCCGTACCGCCGAATCAGTTCAGCGCCGCCACCCCGGTTTCCCTTGTCCTGATACGCATTACGTCTTCCAACTTGTAACTGAAGATCTTCCCGTCGCCTATCTCGCCCGTGTTCGCCGCGCGGGAAATGGCTTCTATGGTTTTATCCTTCCATTCCTCGCTGGATACGGCGATATCGAACTTGATCTTAGGAATAAGGTTTATGTCTATCTCCGTACCGCGCACCGTTTCTTTGTATCCGCCTTGTGCACCGCAGCCCATCACTTGCGATACGGTGATGCCGTTCACTTCAATAGCCTGAAGGGCGGCCTTCACTTCTTGCAGCTTTTCCTCGCGTATAATCGCTTCCACTTTGTACATTACGTAAAATCTCCTTTCCTTAAGTCGGCGTCATAACGCTCTCTGATATATCAGTCTAAGCCGCTGAATGAAGGATACGCCGATTCGCCGTGATACGGTCGGTCAAGGCCGATCGTCTCATCCTCCAAGCTGGCTCGCAAGGGAGAAAAAATTCTCGCAACCCCCGCCGCGATTAAGGTTCCGGCGGCGGCCCATACGACGGATATCAGAATCGCGAGAATTTGTCTCCAAAGCTGTTCGGGGTTTCCGAAAAACAGTCCTGTCACGCCGCCTATACTCCCTTCCGCGAACAAGCCCGTCATAATGCCGCCGAATACACCTCCGATCCCATGGCAGCCGAACGCGTCCAGGGAGTCGTCGATCTTCAATACTTTTTTGACCAAGACAATGCTTAAATAGCAGACCGGCGATACGGCAAGTCCAACTATGACCGACGTCCAAACAGGCATAAATCCGCAGCCCGGCGTTATGCCGACAAGTCCCGCCAAAGCGCCGGTACACGCACCCACTATCGTCGGTTTTCCCGTTTTGACCATCTCGATCATCGTCCAAGCAAACATGGCGCAGCCGCCGGATATCATAGTGACCAAGAATACGTGCGCCGTCAGGTTCGACGCCGCGAGCGCGCTGCCGCCGTTGAATCCGAACCACCCAAACCACAGTATGCCGAGCCCGAGCAAAACGAAGGGGACATTATGCGGATGGTAAGAAAGAAAACCGTAGCTCTTGCGTCTGCCCACAAGCATACAGAGAATCAGACCGCTCACGCCGGAGCTGATATGCACCACGTTTCCGCCCGCGAAATCGGCCGCCTGCAACAGACTTGTGTCACTCAGTCCGAGCAGACCGCCGTCGCCCCATACCATATGCGCAAGCGGATAGTATACGATAATCGACCAGACGATCACAAATATATAGAATGCCTTGAAACGCATTCGGCAGCTCACCGATCCCGATATAATCATCGGCGTGATCAGCGAGTACATCATCATAAGCGCCGAGTAGCAATAGGTTGAAACCGTACCGGTCATATCGTCTGTTCCGATTCCCCTATGGAAGATATAGTCGAATGACCCGATGATGGCGCCCTGACCGCCGCAGGTCATAGTGTAGCCGACCGCGGCCCAAAGAAAGGCGCCTATTCCCATGTTGAATACCGAGTTTGTCATGATGCTGATAACATTTTTGCGGTGGCCCAGCCCTCCGTAGAAAAAGGCAAGCCCCGGTATCATAAACATAACAAGCCCCGTCGAAACCAAAATCCAAGCTGTATCGCTCCCGCTGAACATGAATATCACCTCATCTTTCAAAATTAACAGGGCGTATGAAAACACTGCTTTTCACACGCCCTTGTGCATATTGCCGAAAAAAACGGCCGGTTTAGTGGTGCTGTGCCGTTTAACGGACGGAGTCGTTATGCGTACAGCGCGTAGTTCTCCCAAAGAGGCAGCGTCACCCCCAGACCCTTTGATTTTGCACTTTGAAATACACGGAAGGCTTCCGACAGATCGTGAATCCCCATGCCGATCGGATTAAAAAATATCTTCTGCTTATCATCGGTCCGCCCCGGCAACTCGCCTATGACCACTTGGCCGAGATTGCCGGTGATCGCCGACTCGGGTATGATTCCGTCGCGAACCGCCCGCCAAGATACGTCCGCGCCGTGATGCTTCACCTGTTTGTAATCGTCGCAGTAAATTTGATCAACATAGGGGAGCGCCTCGGTGGGCGTATCCCAAAAGCTCGTTTCAATATGAACCACGCCGGGCTTCCACCATTGCGAATTTATATACGGCGAGCGCGCCATTGTTCCCGTCGCGATAATATCGGAGTCCTTCTGCACCTGCTCCGAAGACTCGCCCGCGCGCACTTCAATGTCAACCGAGCCCCGCACGCTCTCCACAAGCCGCTTCACGTGTTCGGTGTTCGGACTGTAAATCCACGCGACTTCCAGACCCTCTACCGCGTTTGCGATCCCCAGCAGATTCGTTTTGCCGATAATGCTCGATCCGTAGATGCCGACGGTCTTTGCGCCGGGCCTTGCGAGGTATTTCGCCGCAACGCCGGTCGCCGCGCCCGTACGCATAGCGCTGACAAGGGTGGCGTCCATGATGACCCGGGGCATAAGCGTATCGGGGTGTACAATGATCTCGACGGCGTTTGCTCGCGGCAGATTATATTTTTCCGGATTCCAAGGCTTGCTCGGGATATATTTGATGCCTGACGTTTCCACCGGTCCGAGCAGGCCGCGCTTCTCGAGCTCGTCCTCGTATTTCATGCCGCCCAGCCACGCCGGCATAGACATAATGCGTCCCAGTGTTTCTTCGCTGTCCTCGCCGCCCCAACGGATAACCGGCTTGGGCGGCAAAATGAAGTCGCCCTTGCCGTGAAGGAAAAATGATCGTTCGGTCGCTTTCAGCGTCCCTCTCATGTCCAGTCCGCCCGCCTTTACGCAATCGTCCTGCGAAAGATACATAAATTCTACTTTGCTATACATCGCTTCCTCCTTGTTTTGTATATTGTATTTATTATATTACTGCTTGGCTCTAAACCTGTCATACCTGAGTTCACTGACGTCTATTGCGCGCGATTCCCCGACCGTGACCAATTCCTTTATCGCAAGCGATACGGCGGGTGATATCCCAAAGCCGTGACCGGTAAACGCGCAGGCGATCGTAAGACCCGGAACTTCCTCGACATTGCTGATGACCGGCACACCGTCCGCACAGGCGTCGAAATGACCGCTCCAACTGCGAATGATCTTAACATCCGCGAAGACGGGAAAGAATCCGATGATCGCCCTGGACAACGAGGGCGCGGTATAGGCATCCGCAGGGTGGCCGTCGTGGTTTGAGGTGAAGTGCTGAAGTCCGCTCACACCGCCGAGCAAGAACGAACCGTGCTTTGTCCGGTGTCCGTAAAAATCCGCATCCGCCGTACCCAGCACTTGGTCGAACATCGGCGGGAGCTGTTCGGTGACAAACACTTCCTCATCTTCGCGTTCGACAGGGATATCTATCCCCACCGTGTTCGCAATCGCTCTCGAATGGTAGCCGGCGCAAAGCACCACCCTGTCGGCTTCAAACACGCCGTCGTCGGTATATACCTTGCGGAGCGCGCCGCCCGCCTTGCCGAGTCCGGTTACGGTGATTCCCGTTATGAATATCGCCTTGTTGTCCAACGCCCGCCGGTAATAACCGAATGTAGTGAGAAGCGGATTCGCGTAGCCGTCGGTCGGACACCAACTTGCGCCTATCACCTCTTCGGACATATAGGGACATATCTCCCGCGCTTCCGTACCCGTAACCATTAGTAAATCAAGCCCCGCCTCGGTGTTTTCGGTAACGGACATCCGCAGTTTTTCAAGATGCGCCTCCGTGCGGCCAAGGCGAAGATTGCCCTTTTGAACATACTCCGTATCCACGCCGAGTTCTTCGCCCAGAGTCGGCCAGATGTTTTTTACTGCGTATATGGCAAGCGGCAACTCCCTCACGTCGCGGGCCGACTGTCGCACGCCGCCGGCGTTCCTCCCGGAAGCGCCCGCGCAGATCTCGTCCCTTTCGAGCACAATGACGGAAAGTCCTTCCGCGGAAAGCCTGTACGCGCTCGCGCAGCCCATTACGCCGCCGCCGATCACGATTACATCGGCGCTTCTCTTGCCCAACCGGCTATTCGGCATAATCGTCCACCCCTTTCGAGTCCCTGCGGCTCAGCGCAAGCTCCTTCATGATGACAGGTTCCATCGGAGCTCTGCCCTTCACCCTGCCCACCCCGTCAATAGCTATACCGAGCTCGGACGCTATGATATGGCGGACAAGGCGTTGGCAGGTCTGTCCCTGACACAGGCCCATGCCTACCCTCGAATATCGCTTCACCTCGCCGAATGTCCTAAGCCCCGCATGGACGGCTTCACGAATATCGCCCTTTGTCACTTCCTCGCACCGGCAGACGAGCAGATCGTCGTCCGGCTTAGGCACAAATGGTTTCTCGGCCTTTTCTCTCACGATAACGGGCATATCCTTTACCCTCCTTTCCTTGCGCCGTCTGCATCCGCCCTGAAAAATCTCGCCCCGGCAAGCGAAGCTGTCGGCACCTTCATCACGAGCATCGGCGTCTTGCCCATCGCCTTGGAGTTTACCGTTTCAACGACGACTGCGTCGCAAATCTCCTTACCGCTTCGGTCAAGAGCCCTCCCGACGGCGCCTTTTTCGGGGAGCGGCAGAAACTCATAGGGAAGCCCCACTGTGCCGTAACCGGCTTCAAAATCATCGTTGATCAGGAATATTGCCTGTCCGGAGCAGACGCCGACGCATAATCCGCAACCGATACATTCTTTATTCCCGGTCAAGGCGGGCAACGAGGTGATGTTCTCGCCTACCTCTATACAACCCTGCGGGCATATGTCCTGACACGGATCGCACGGAATATTCTGCGTGCATTCAATCACGGCGCGCGTTCCCCCTCCGTGGGCGATCGAAGGAAAGCCGGTCACTTCGTCGTCCGCGATAAAGCCTCTTTGCAGAAGCGACCGGGACAGGGGATATCCTTCGTCGGTTCTCGCGATATCGGCGCGGCCTTTGCTTTCGGGACCGAACATACCGCTCCTTATTTTTTTCAGAGAGTCCTTGTATTCCCCGGTTTTTTGAATGAAGTCTTCCCCGCTCAGATAGCCGAGGTCGCGGGCGGCTGCGGCGGCCGCAATTTTTCCCTGTATCATGGCGGAACTCGCTTCCTCTATCCCGCATACGTCGCCGGCGCAAAATATCCCGGAAAGCGATGTTTCGCCTTCGTCACTCAGCAAGGGGACATATCCGCCCTTCGCTCCGTCGTATACAATATCGCAGCCCGCGTTGTCGGCAAGCCGGCTCATGGGAGACAGACCCACGGCAATGCAGATCGTATCCACATCCAAGTTCTTTTCCGTACCCGGCTTAGGCGCGAAGGCTTCGTCTGTTTCCGCGATTACCGCGCCGTCTACAAAGTCTCCTCCAAGCGCTTTAACGATGGTATGGGATGTGTGGAAGGGTATCCCCATTCGGGCCAACTTTGCCGCGTGTACGCCGTATCCGCCGATCCTCGGCGCCGCGTCGATGATTGCGACGACATCGCAGCCGGCCTGTAACAATTGAAACGAAACCACAAGACCGACATTGCCCGAGCCTACCGTCAGAACCCTTTTGCCGGGTCTTACGCCGTGCAGATTCATAAGCGTTTGCGCCGCCCCCGCCCCCATGACGCCCGGCTTTGTCCAACCGTCAAAGGTCATCATATTTTCCGACGCGCCGGCGGCGATGACGACGGCGTCCGCCTTGTAATTGTGAACCGCGCCTCCGAAACGGACGGCCAACTCCTTATTTTTGTAAATCCCAAGGACGGTCGCGCCGAGTACAACCTTTACACCCGCATTTTTGGCGCTCTCCAAGAGATTTTCACCGATTTTGACACCGCGGATTCCGGCCTGATGCTCCCGACTTCCAAAGAACTTGTGTATTTGCTTGAACAGTTGTCCGCCGGGCCTTTGATTCTCGTCGAACACCACGACGTCCATTCCGGCTTCGGCGGCGACACAGGCCGCCGACAAACCTGCGGGTCCCGCGCCAATCACGATCATTTCATAGCGTTTCATTCGACGCGCCTCGCTTTCAGGGGCGCCAATCCGTCCTGCGTTTCCACCCTCATTCCGCCGGCAAGAGGCGTCACGCAGGTGCGCACATTCGGCATACCGTCCACCGTCATCACACAGTCCGTACATCTGCCTATCGCGCAGAAGACCCCGCGCGGCTCATGGCGATTGACCGTATAACGATGAATCTTAACGCCCAAGGCCTTGAGCGCCGCCGCTACGGGTTCGCCCTCACAGCCCTCCGCTTCTTCGCCGTCAAAGAAGAATCGCACCGGTTTGCCTTTCACATAGTCCTCAATAACGGGATGACTTGCAATCCTCATATTTACTCCTCCTTCCATTAATAACAGGAAAGCCCGCCATATATACTTTCATAGTATAATATGACGATAAAGCGAAATCTTGAAAATACAGGACGACGGTTTGAAAAAATCGGACGGCGGCAAAGCGGTTCTTCAATCGGACGCAGTTTGAGGCATACGTTGATAGGCGCGCTTGAACTCCTGCGGAGAACGTCCCGTAAACTCCTTAAACTCTCTCTGGAAGTGCGCTTGGTCGGAATAAGGAAGCTCGGATATGTAATCCACGTTGCCCAAGTACGGATTATTGATGATTCCGTGTATGGCATGCTGCAGACGAACGATTCTGCAAAGCATTTTCGGACTCAGGTTTATACAGGAGCTCAGCAAGCGGCGTATCTGCCTTTCGGAGTAACCGAGTTCCTTCCCCAGTTCGGATACCGTCGTCTCTCCCCTGCTTTTGTTTATATTGTAGATGATGCTGCAGACTGCGGGGTTTACAAACATATTCGTTATGGAAGCCGCGAATGTGTTGAGAAACAGTTCCGTTTCTTCGCGCAGCGTCGCCGCCGCCCTTAAGCTTTCGATAAAAAAGTCTATGTTCAGATCGGCGCTCGAAAAAACAATCTCGTTATCGGTAATCTCTGTCAAAGAAAAGTCGCCGATATGAAGATACAAGCCGGGCGCAAGGCGAATCCCGAAATACCTGTGGCCCGGATAGCATTTGAGCGTCTTTTTCCTGATCGGGGAACCGATCAGTTCCACACGATAATCGTCGTCATTATAAATGAACGCGATATCGACGCACCCATCCGGAATACAGGTGAATTCGCTTTTGGCAAGGTAGTTCTCAGGCATAAAAAAGTGGTAACATCGCATTTGAACGGGAGAGAACAACATTTCTTGCTCAAAACCGATCACATGATTTTTGAAAAAGGGCTGATAGATTCTAAAATCGGTATCGGATAAAAGAAACTCTTTCACGTTGATCACTCCCTTCAAAAAAGACAGAGACCTCGACGAAAACGTCGAAGCCTCTTTGCTTGCTGAATATTATACAACAGATATTTTGATTTGTAAATAAATTTTTGTTTGAGAGCCGTGCCCGCGCCATTCGAATGGTTACAGTTCACAGGTATGTTGGCGGGGTGTGTAAATGGAGAATTGTTCATTCATTTTGTTGCGCTCCTATCCCCGTTTGCGCTTTATGCAAACGGAAGGAAGGAGCCATGCGAAAACT
>JAISBV010000148.1 GCA_031266025.1 Eubacteriales Family XIII. Incertae Sedis bacterium | reverse complement strand
TGTCCGGGATCGCCCGTCGCGTGACGGTTTTGCAAAAAGAGAGGGACGGCATTTTCGTATATTATTGATATCCCGAAAAAAATATCACGGATAAAATCCAGAACAACTTGACACCGTCGTGAATTCCGGCCGTTTGCAAAAATAACGGCTTTGTGATATCATGGTATTCTATGAAAACCGTGCTTGTCGTATCCGCAACAGAAAAAAGCCGCGCGTTCTTCTGTGATTTTCTGCGCGCCTGCCAATACAGCGATATAAGTCCGGCCGCAAGCGCGGAGGAAGCCGGAGCGCTTATGGACGCGCGCGAATACGACCTTTGCATAATCAACGCTCCCCTGCCCGACTCGGACGGCACGGCGCTCGCGCTTCGCGCGGTGCACAGCGGAAACGGGCAAAGCCTGATCGTCGCGGCGGAAAAACTTGCCGAAAATATGCGCGCGGCAGTCGAGTCCGCGGGCGTATTCATTATCACAAAACCCGTGCGGCGAGACGTGCTTTGGAACGCCGTTCGAAATATGGCAGTCGTACACAACCGCATGTCGGCCATGCGGGAGCAGAACGAAACGCTCAAACAAAAATTAGAGGATGTAAAGTACATTAACCGCGCGAAATCCATACTTATGACGGGGCTCAAGATGTCAGAGCCTCAAGCCCACAGGTTCATCGAAAAACAGGCTATGGAGCGCCGCATCACAAAAGGCGAGGTGGCGCGCCGCGTCATCAACACCTATGTCATCAGCAATTATGAGGAATAGCAAATGTTTGACAAGCTTCATGAGGAATGCGGCGTATTCGGTATAGCCGCGTCAACCGAGTCCTCTGTCGACTCCGCCTACGAAACATTTACGGGACTTTTTTCCCTGCAGCACAGAGGACAGGAATCAAGCGGCATCGCCGTCAATGACTCGGGCGTAATCTCATGCCGCAAGGATCTTGGACTTGTAATGGAAGTGTTCGACGAGCGAACGCTGCGCGCCATGAAAGGCGACGCGGCCATAGGCCATGTGCGCTATTCCACCACGGGAAATTCCAATGTCGAAAACGCGCAGCCTATCGTAGTAACACACCACAAGGGTAACCTCGCCATAGCTCACAACGGGAATCTCGTGAACGCCGGAGAATTGCGGCACGATATAGAAAAGATCGGAGGCATCTTCCATTCGTCAAACGACACGGAAATCATCGCCTATATCATAGTGCAGGAAAGGCTCTCTGTAAATTCTATAGAAGAGGCGTTATCACGCGCAATGAGACGCATAAAGGGCGCGTATTCGCTGCTTATCATGAGTCCGAGAAAACTGATAGCCGCTCGCGACCCAAACGGCTTTCGGCCGCTCTGCGCGGGCAAGCTCGACAATCACTATATATTCGCTTCGGAAACATGCGCTATAGACGCCGTGGGCGGTACATTCCTGCGCGACGTCGCTCCCGGAGAGATCGTCGTCGTCGAAAACGGCCGTATGCGTTCCATAGACTCGGGTCTGCATGCGGACAACAAATCGTTCTGTTCTTTTGAATTCATATACTTCGCAAGGCCCGACAGCATACTTGAGGGCATAGGCGTGGAATGGGCCAGGCAGGAAATGGGCCGATATCTCGCCCGCGAGAGCAGCGTCGACGCCGATATCGTAATCGGGGTTCCCGATTCGGGTATCAGCGCGGCGCAGGGTTACGCGGCGGAAACGGGTATTCCCTACGGCGTCGGACTGATAAAGAACCGCTATATCGGCCGAACATTCATACAGCCGTCACAGGGGCAGCGCGAGCGGGCCGTGCGTCTCAAATTGAATCCGCTTTCCGCCAACATAAAAGGCAGACGCGTCATCATGATAGACGACTCCATCGTGCGAGGCACGACGTCGGCACGCATCGTATCCGCGCTTCGAGAGGCGGGAGCGCGCGAGGTGCATATGCGCATATCGTCGCCGCCGTTTCTGCATCCCTGCTATTTCGGAACCGACATTCCTGACAGCGAGGCCCTGATCGCCCATAATCACACGATAGACGAAACGGCGCGGATCATAGGCGCGGACTCGCTTGCGTACCTGTCGCTCACGTCGCTCTCCGATGTGATGAACAAGGCGGGCTGCCCTATCTGCAACGCCTGTTTCAGCGGCAGATATCCCATCAAACCGCCGATCGCGGCCGAAAAACACATATTCGACCGGCATCTGGCCCGAGTGCTATAACTACTCTGCGCCTTTCAAATCCGGCAGACCGGCGAAACCTATAGCGAGATCCTCATCGGTCGGGATATAATCTTCCATCGTGCCGTCGTTATATTGGGCGTAGGCCCCGAGATCAAAATAACCCGTGCCTGTCAAACCGAACAGTATCGTCTTCGCCTCGCCGCTCTCCTTGCACTTGAGCGCCTCATCGATCGTTACGCGTATGGCGTGAGCGGATTCGGGAGCGGGCAGCAATCCCTCCACCTTTGAAAACAGCTTCGCGGCCTCAAACACGCTGATCTGCCCAACGGCCCTGGCCTCGTCCAGATATCCGTCATGATAGAGCTGCGACAATATGGGGCTCATGCCGTGGTAACGCAGACCGCCGGCGTGATTCGACGCGGGGATAAACGACGCGCCGAGCGTATACATCTTCGCGAGCGGCGTAACCATTCCCGTATCGCAAAAATCATAGGCAAAACGTCCGCGCGTCATGGACGGACAGGATGCGGGCTCGACGGCTATGAAACGCGGCGACCGCTTACCGGCCAGTCTGTCGGCCATAAACGGCGCCATAAGGCCGCCGAGATTTGAACCTCCGCCGGCGCAGCCGATCAGAATATCCGGATATTCGTCGCATTTTTCGAGCGCTGACTTGGCTTCAAGCCCGATGACGGACTGATGGATCAGCACCTGATTCAGCACGCTGCCGAGTACATACTTGTAACCGTCCGTGGAAACGGCGACCTCTACGGCCTCCGAAATGGCGCAGCCGAGACTGCCTGTGGTTTCGGGATTGTCCGAAAGCATCTTCCTGCCGATATTCGTCGTATCGGACGGCGACGGCGTAACCTTCGCGCCATAGGTCTCCATGACTGTTTTGCGGTACGGCTTCTGCGCCGCCGAAACCTTCACCATATACACAAGACAATCCAGATCGAAGTAGCCGCAAGCCATTGAGAGCGCGGTGCCCCACTGCCCCGCCCCCGTTTCGGTCGTTACGCCCTTCAGACCCTGAGCTTTTGCGTAATATGCCTGAGCTATGGCGGAATTGAGCTTGTGGCTGCCGGAGGTATTGCCGCCTTCGTACTTGTAATATATGCGCGCGGGAGTTCCGAGCGCCTTTTCGAGAAAGCGGGCGCGCACGAGCGGCGAAGGACGGTACATCTTGTAGAAATCAAGTACGGGCGTAGGTATCTCGATATACCTGTCCTTATCGTTCAGCTCCTGCTTGACAAGCTCGTCGCAGAAAACGGGACTCAAATCTGCTTCCGTTACGGGCTTTAGGGTTCCCGGATGCAAAATCGGACGATGCGCCGTTTTCATATCCGCGCGTACATTGTACCATGCCTTGGGAATCTCATTTTCGTTCAAATAAATCTTGTAGGGGATATTGTCTTTTGTACTCATTTCTCTGTTCCTTTCTTTTTAAACAAACAAAAACGCCTGTCCATGTACTGCAAAAGTACAAGGACAGGCGTATTATTACAGCCTGCGGTGCCACCTTGTTTGATGCGCAAACGCGCACCCTCTCGGCGGGGCGCCATCACACCCCTATCCCGATAACGCGGGATCAAGCGTCGCCGCTACTCGGATGTACATCCTTTCGCTTTGCCCTCAGAGGCCCATTTGTTCGCGGCTGCATCCGCTCGGCTCCCACCGTCCCGAACTCGCTGTAAGCGCCCGGCTGAAAATATTTGCCGGATGCTAAGACCGCTTCGCGATTTTACTTCCTCGTCATAGGTTTAGAGCAATGATAGCACCCCTGCCGGCATTTGTCAACACCTCTTTTATTACAATTTCATTACACGACCGTCCGCTCTCAATACTTATCGTTGCTGTCGGAAAGTGAAATCACGCTCTCGGGTTTGTCGCTCGCAGGGGCGGCGTTTGCTTTCGCATGACCGCCTGAGCCGGGATTCGTCCATCCTTGAGCGCGCGCGTCTTCCGACAGCTTGAAGCGGCTCACTATATCGTTCAGCATGACGGACTGGGCGGACATTTCCTGCGAGGACGCCGCCGTTTCCTGCGCCGTGGCGGAGTTGGCCTGCACCACGGAGGACAGCTGCAAGATGGCCGTATTGATCTCCGACATGGAACTGCTCTGCGAAGTCGAGCCGTTGTACAGCTTTTCCACGGATTCGGCGTTCCTGTCGGAGATTGAGCCTACGGCCTGCAAGCTGTCGTTCACCTTGCACACGATCATATTGCCTTCGGCGACGCTGCGAAGACTGCTTTCGATCAACTCCGCCGTTTCCTTGGCCGCGCCGGCCGATTTCGACGCCAAGTTTCGCACCTCGTCCGAAACGACGGCGAAGCCCTTTCCGTGCTGTCCCGCGCGGGCGGCTTCCACGGCCGCGTTCAGAGCCAGTATATTCGTTTGGAACGCTATGTCGTCTATGACCTTGATAACATTGGATATCTGCTGCGATTTCTCGTCTATTAGCTGCATGGCTTGCAGCATCCTGTTCATCTCGTTTGTGCACTCGTTCATCAGACTGCCCGATTCCTGCACGTCTTTCAGCACTTCCGTAGCCATCTTTGTATTATCCTCCGCCATCCTGTTAACCTCCGACACCGTGGCGGTAAATTCCTGAATGGTAGCGGCCTGTTCGCCCGCGCCCGTCGCCAGATTTGTCGACGCCTGCGCTATCTGCGACGAACCGGATGCCACCTGAGAAGCGGAGATATTGATTTCGCCGAACATGGAATTGAGATTCGCCAACATGTTTTTCAGCGCGACGCCGCATGTATCTTTGCCGCTCAAGGTTTTCACATTTACGGTAAGATCCTTTTCCGCGACCATGCCGAGACATTTTCCGTAGTAAACGAACTGTTCCATCATCTTGACAAATGCCGCTATAGACTGCCCTATCTCATCCTTAAACGCCGCTTCTTCCCTTATTCTGCGCATCTGCGTGTCGCCGAATTCGAGATCGCCCGATTCGCCCACCTGCTGCAGCAAATCCCTCATAAGACCAAGCGGCTTTGTAATCATGGCCGAAATAAATACGGCCAATCCTATTGATACGACAGTCACCGCTATCAAAATACCTACAGTGATCATTATACCCGCAGTGGAGCGTTTCGTCATATTGTCATTACTCACCTGTACGTTTTGAAACTTCGCGGCTTCCATACCGTCTATAGCTTCGATGGAACTGTCAACCTCATCAGAGCAATCTTTCATAAGCGCGTACAGACGTTCAAGTTCCGCCGAATCCAAGGCGGCCAAAAATATCTCTGCGGCTTTGGTATAATCTTCGTACTCCTTTTCAAATACACTGTAATATCCGAGACCCTCTTCTGTTCTCAGACCCGTGCTGTAACTGTCCATGCTTGTTTTCAACACAGATTTATTCTTCTGATAATTTTCGACTGATTTACTGATGCCGGCCGAATCGTCGAGCGCGGCGTATATCATGATGGCTCTAAGCTCAGAGCGTTCGCCCCTAATTGCCGCGCGCGCCGCGCCGAGATCGCTCAGGGCTTTTGTATCCTCAGCGACCATTTCGGTGTACGATTTTTCGATACCGCTTGCGGAACGAATCGAAATAATCCCCATTGCGAGCGTCAAAATCACAACGATGCCGAAGGCTGTCATCATCTTCACCGATATTTTTAAATTTTTCATAGCAGTTATCCCTTCCCCTACTGAGTACCCTGTAACCCCTAAAGCTTTACTGATCGACGGTCTTTTTTCCGTCGGGCTGCGTTGAAAAGAACCTGTTGATACTGCCCGGTATCAACAGAACCCTCCGCCTTGCCCGGCGAAAAAAATCCTCGCCGATTACTGACAACTTTTAGGGGTTACAGTGTACCGAGTTGCAAGTACAAAAAAAACAAACGGCGCCATTCACCGCGTCGGGCCGCGCGCATCCGCCTACAGGCAGAAACGCAACGCGCAAACACGACGTGAAAAGCGCCTTTCTGTATTTAAGTATATCATAAATGCATAATATAGCAAAGCATTTATGATAAAGCCATGTGTTTTTACAAGCTATCTGGTTATCTTATACGTATCCCTCGCGATCATCAACTCCTCATTCGTGGGGATAAGCAGGATCGCGACCCGCGAATCGTCACGGCTTATGATAGTTTCCTTACCCCTGACTTTGTTCTTCACGAGATCAAGCTTGATGCCGAGATTACCGAGCTCGGCGCAGATAACGCTGCGCATATTGGCGCTGTTCTCGCCGACGCCGGCTGTGAACACAATAGCGTCCACACCGTTCATTTCGGCTATATACGCGCCTATATAGAAACGCACCTTGTGGGCAAATACCTTGATGGCGAGCGAAGCCCTCTCATTCCCCTCCTCGACCGCTATATCGAGATCACGGAAATCACTGCTGACGCCGGATATGCCGAGAACACCCGACTCCTTATTCAACACATCTATGACGTCGTGCAGATGTATACCCTCTTTATCCCTGATAAACGATACTATGGACGGGTCGAGGTCGCCGGAGCGCGTACCCATTACAAGACCCTCGAGAGGCGTAAAACCCATGGACGTTTCTATGCATTTCCCGCGTTTGATGGCTGTCACGCTCGCGCCGTTGCCCAGATGACAGGTTATGATCTTGAGGTCGTTCAAATTTACGCCGAGCATATCCGCGGTTCTCTCGGCGACATATTTGTGGCTCGTTCCGTGAAAACCGTAGCGGCGAATCTTGTACTTTTCATAATACTTGTAAGGCAGCGCGTAGATATACGCCTCAGGCGGCATAGTCTGGTGAAAAGCCGTATCGAATACGGCGACCATCGGCGTTTTCGGCATCAATTCCATACATGCCTTGATACCGAGAATATTAGGAGGATTATGCAGAGGAGCTAATTCGATACATTCTTCAAGCGCGGCTATCACATTATCGTCTATCAGCACGGAGTTTGCGTATTTTTCGCCCGCGTGCACGACCCTGTGTCCGACGGCGCCGATATCATTCAACGAATTTATAACCCCGTGTTCGCTGTCGGTCAGCGCTTTTATCACATGTTCTATCGCTTCCTTATGGCTTTCCATTGGCGTTACAAGCTTGAATTTTTCCTCCAAGCCTATCTTTTCATGCGTGATCGCGGAACCCTCTATGCCGATCCGCTCGACCAGTCCTTTGGCCAAAAGCGTTTCGCTTGTCATATTCAGAACTTGATACTTCAGCGACGAACTGCCACAGTTGATTACTAATACCTTCATGACATTTTTCCTTTCTTTTAAGCAGTAACAAATCCGGACGGGTTTGAAACCCATCGCTGCGAATGACGAACTCAGTACAGACGTTTTACATGTATTTTACCGGTTAATTATACGGGATTCAAGAACAAAAAGGGCCGCATCCTGTGATCCGACCTTTCGTGCATGGAGCCCGCGCCCATCAAATTGTAAATGTCGGCCGCCCGCACGTCAAGATCGAGCAGAGCCGCAACCGGCGCGCCCGGCCGCTGCTTGTTCATGTTCGTAACGACGGGGATATTCGCGTACGCCTTAACAATGCGCAGAATCTCGCCGCCCCGTTCGGAGAGAGCGAGCACGCGCGCGTAGCCCGGCCAAGCTGCGTCCGACTCGGCGAATTTGCCGCGCGTCACGCCGAAAAGCGTATGCAGCAGGAAGCGACGGACGCGAGTCTCCGTATAACGCGCGCTCTTTACAGCCGCGATCAGGGCCGGCATATCGGAAGCGCCGTCAAGCGCGCGTATCAGGCAATTTTCTATGCCTTCGGACGCGGACATGATCTCGTGAAGCTCCTCACGTGATCGCAGTCTCGCGACGGCGGCAATGAGCGTAAAATATCTGTCGAAACTTTGAAAAACAGCCGTATCGGCGCCGCCGCGCGGCAAATACACAAGGGCTTCGTCCTTTCTGCCTGTGAGCAGCATGTCCCTTATGGCCGAGGCGCCGGCAATCCGTACGCACGGATCGGCGTCAAAATATCCGGCGCCGGCGCGTTTTACAGCGACGGGCTCTATGCGGCTTTTTGTGAGCGTAAGCTGCTTCAGGTATTCTATAGCCAGTATATTATTCGGCAAGTCGAGCAACCGCGCCTGCGCGTCGCCCGCCGCCCGGCGCAAGCCCTCCGCGCGCGCGCGCGGAAATGATCGCCCTGCCGAGAGCGCGTCGCGCAAACCCTCTTTGAAAGCAGGCGGCTCCGCAGCAAGTACGTTGGCGGCCTCTGCGAGCGGCGCCAATTCGCCCTCTTCGCAGCCGAAAGCCACATGCGTGACACATGCAAGCGCGTCAAGCAAACGCACGGCGCCCGAAGCAAAATATTCGGCGCTGCCCGCAGCATACAAAAACGGCAGCTCCAACACCAAATCGACGCCGTTCCTGACAGCCGTCTCCGCACGCCGCCATTTGTCGATAAGCGCCGGTTCGCCGCGTTGCACGAAATTACCGCTCATAACGGCGACGCTGCCGAAGGCGTCCGTAAGCTCAAGCGCCCGTTTCAGGTGATAGAGATGCCCGTTGTGGAAGGGATTGTATTCAGCGACAATCCCAACTATCCTCTTGTCTGTCGTCAATTTGTAACTACTCAAACCCCACGCCTTTTTTACCCATCTCGGAACCTGATCTGAACAAAACAATAGCGGCGTTTGAGTAGTTTTGATTGAAATCTTTGAGCAGTAACATTAATCGTCGTTTTCCAAGTGTGTCTTATAGGCCAAATCCTTGATTTCCAAGCGGTTTTCCTGTACCGTTCGGTTGATACCTTCGAACGTGCGCTGCACGCTCGTGAACATATCTCCGAAATACGCAGCGTTCATTTGCTCCATTTTTCCTTGGAATTCAAACAATATCTTGTCGATATAGTCGTAGGTGTCCAATTTCAGCTGCCTTACATTGGCTTCGGTTTGCGATGTCAACTCCTTCGCCGCTGCTCTTGCCCTTGTCATGATCTCGCTCTTGTCGAGTATGATATCAGCTTGCTGTCTCGCGTCTTGGATAACGAGCTCGTACTCTTTTTTTCCTTCATCCAATATATTCTGACGCTGCTCTTTTATCCATTGCGCCTGCTGTATCTCGTCCGGGAGCGCCACCCTTATCTCCCGCACGATATCCTGTATCTCGGCGCTGTCCACGATAATCTTTTTCATCAGCGGCACGCCCGACGCGGTTTCAACGATCTCGTCAAGCTCGTCCAGCAATTCCAATACTTTCATCTTTACGCCTTTCTTCGCGATGGAGGTTCTTCATATATTCGAGCACGGAACTCGGCACAAGGCCGTCCACGTCGCCTCCGAGCGTGAACACCTCGCTCACAAGACCGGAACTTACAAATGAATAAGCGGGATTTGTCATCAAAAATATTGTTTCAATCCCGTTTGCGTAGAGACGCGCGTTCATATGAGCCATCTGAAGCTCATACTCGAAATCCATGGTTACGCGCAGACCGCGCACAACCGCCTCTACACCCAAACGTTTCGCGTAATCGGCGAGCAATCCCGTAAAGCTCTCCGTATCGACATTGTCAAGATGCGAGGTAGCCATGCGAATCATGTTCAGCCTGTCCTCGACAGGGTAACGAGCTTTCTTTGAAAGATTCTCTGTGACGCCCACTACAAGCCGGTCACAGAGCTTCGCGCTCCTGTCGATCATATCCAGATGACCGTTCGTAATCGGATCAAACGATCCGGCATACAATATTTTCCCCTTCATGACAACGGTTAACCTTCATACGAAAACACGGTGACGCCCGTAGATCCGTATTTTTTCTCCTTTATTTTTATAAATCCGAAAACGGACTCCGGGAAAGATACTGACGCGCCGTGCTCGCAAACGACGATACCGCCCCTGTTCACGCAGACCGCCGACGCCATGGCCGCGAGACAACTTTTATAGCAATCGCGCTCATAAGGCGGATCCATAAATACTACGTCCGCCCCGTCGATCATGCCGATCGCGGCCCTGTAATCGCAGCACAGCAATTCGGCGCGTTCCGACATCCCGCAATGCGCGACGTTCTTTTCCGTAAGCACCCGCGCCTTCGCGGAATTGTCGCAAAAATAACAGCGGCGCGCGCCCCTGCTGAGCGCTTCAATGCCGAGACTGCCGCAGCCCGAAAACAGATCGACGACTGCGGCGTCCGGGATATACGCGCTTATCATGTTGAAAATAGCGCCTTTTACCTTATCCGAAGTCGGGCGAATATTGCGATCACTCGGTGAAAAAAGCTTCTTTCCGCGAACGTCGCCTGCAATGACCCTCAAAAAAGCCTCTCTCCTTCCGTTTTTATATCATATCCCGGCGGCGTTTTCGCCACAACAGTATGATATCACCAATGCGCGCTATTGGCAAGCCGCCCGTTTTCCGGTTTAAATTCCCACATCCGCCGCAGACGCGAAAAAACGGCCGACGGCAACGTTCAGCGCCGCGTTCTCAGGTTTGCAAAGCAATGGGTCGTCGGCAAGTATACGCTCCGCCTCCGCCTTAACGGCGCTCAGCGCCTTTACGTGCTTCGCCAAATTTGCTATACGCAGCGGCGGTATGCCGTGCTGTCTGACGCCGAAAAACTCGCCGGGGCCGCGAAGCTCCAAATCCTTTTCGGCTATAACAAAACCATCGTCAGTGGAAAGCATGATGCGCGCGCGCTCTGCGGCCAATGTTGGTTTATGTTCGCCGACGACGGCGACGGCCGCGCCCCCAACGCCGTCGCGGCCGCCCTCCGTTATAAGTATACAGTAAGACCGGGCGGATCCTCGCCCCACGCGGCCCCTCAGTTGGTGCAGCTGCGCGAGACCGAAGCGCTCGGCGTTTTCAATCAGCATGACCGTCGCGTTCGGAACATTGACGCCGACTTCGATCAGTACCGTCGATACGAGAACATTCGCGGCGCCGGAGTAGAAAGCGTCCATAGCCGCGTCTTTTTCGGTCTGCCGCATGCGCCCGTGAACGAGAGCGACGGTAAAATCGCAAAAAAATTCAGACAGTTCATCGTAAAGCCCCGTCGCGGAACGCAGCGCCGTCTCGTCCGAATCATCTATCAAAGGCGCCACAACATAGGCTTGACGGCCGGCCCGCAGTTCTTTCATTATAAAGCGATAAGCCGCGTCCCTGCCTCCCGCGTCCGTAACCCTTGTAACGACGGGTTTACGGCCCGGCGGCCTTTCATCCATAACGGAAACATCCAAGTCCCCGTAAAGTATGAACGCGAGCGTTCGCGGTATGGGCGTCGCGGTCATAACGAGTATGTCCGGATCGGCTCCTTTCTTGGAAAGCCCGACGCGCTGCTTCACACCGAAGCGATGCTGCTCATCCGTTACGACGAGACCGAGCTTGCCGTAAACAACGTCGGGCTGTATGAGGGCATGCGTGCCTATTAATATGTCAATTTCATTCTTCTCTGTTTTTTCAAGCAGATCGCGCCGTTCGTCTCCCCTGACCGCGCCCGTGAGAAAGCCCATGCGAACGTTTTGCCCGGCAAAAAGTCTCTCAAACTCTTCCATGTGCTGTCTCGCCAACGTTTCCGTAGGCGCCATAATTACAGCTTGGTACCCGCTCTTTACGGCCTTATACATGGCGGCGGCGGCGATTACGGTCTTGCCCGAACCCACGTCGCCCTGAATCAGCCTGTTCATAACGCGGGTCGACTCCATATCCCTCTGTATCTCATCAAGGGTTCTGCGCTGCGCGCCCGTCAGTTCGAAAGGCAAAGCGGCGACAAAGTCTTCCGTGTCCGCCCCTTCTGCGGCGCGTTTGAACGCAATGCCGCAGCCTTCGCGCCCGCTTGCGCGCTTTAGCGTCAAAAGCCCGGTCTGCAATATCAAAAGTTCTTCGAATACAAGCCTGTATTTCGCCTCGCGCAGACGCTGCGCATCCGCCGGATAATGGATATTGTCGAGCGCGTAGCCTATGCCGCAAAGCCTGTTTGCGGCAATAGTGCCGGCAGGTAAATTTTCTTCTATAAGACGGGTTGACGGCAGCAACATCTCCGTCCACTTGCGCATATCCCTCTGGCTCAGGCCTGCGGAAAGAGGATATATAGGCAATATGTCCCTGCCGCCGCCCTCGTCGGCGCGGCTGAAATCAGGATGTATCATTTGAAGCATTCGCGCGCCGTGAATCACATTGCCATAGAATATATATGTTTCACCCTGCGCGAAAACACGGGAAAGATACGGCGCGCCGAAGAACAGGATTTCCATCACGCCCGTATCGTCGCGCACTAACAGTCTCAGAGGGGGACGTTTCTTGCCGTGAACCGGAGGGAAACGCAAACCGTCTTCAATGACGGAGACGACGGCGGCCTTGACGACGGCGGTCATATTATGCGACAAATCTCCGATATTGCGCTTATCGCGTCGATCCTCGTAATCCCGCGGATAGTAGCGAAGCAGATCGCCCAATGTACGAACGCCAAGTTTTTCAAGCGCCGCCCCGCGAACACCGCCGACACCTTTGAGCCGGGAAACCGGCGCGCTAAGATCCGCCGTCAACCGCTGATCTCCAAATCGCGTCTTGAGATATTTTTTGACAGCATACCCTTTACGGCAATACATATGCGCTCGGCCCGGATACCGGTCAAAGCTTCGATCCGTGACCTGAGCCCGTTTATAAGATCGCCTGTGACGGCGCTGATACTGCTTCCGAACTGCAGTATAACGAAAACACGCAGCTCGAACGCGCCGCCGTCCGACCAAATACAATCAAAAAAGCCGACGTCGTCGCCGACCGGCTTTCCTTTTGCGTTTGAAAGCATGACTTTGCCACGAAACGCTCCGGCCTCACGCCTTATGATATTTCCGAGCACGGTCTTGTCCACGGTGATAGTTCCGTTCCGCGTTTTGACCTCGTAGAACATCGTCATTCCTCATGAACTTTGCGGCAAAATCCGGCAGACCGTTCGCGGCTTGCCGGCGCGCGCCGCCTGTCAGATGGCGCGTGTAACCTTTCCTGAACGCAAGCATCTCGTGCAAACATTCTTTCTTCTGACGGTTCCGTTTTCATTGACCCTGACAGTCTGAATATTGGCGTTCCACTTCCGTCTCGTATGCCTGTTGGAATGAGAAACGTTGTTGCCGGAAACCTGACCTTTTCCGCAAATAGCGCATTTTCTGGACATCTTCGCCGCACCTCCCTTCTCCAAGGACGAACAAATACATTAATCATGGGTTTTCGCCATTGTACCATAAAGCGTTGCGCTTTGCAATACCCGATTTTCAGGTAGTTATTTCCAATAAAATTTTTATTTTCCCCCCTTTACAAACCCCTCCGGATATTATACAATTATCGTCATGTAGGGTGCGTTCCGCCGCGAAGGTCGGGGTGAGGTTTCGCACACGTAGTTTTGTAGGAAAGAGGTAAATAAAATGACACAGGTTATTGCAGGAATTGTATTGCTTTGCTTTATCTTGGTTACGATTGCCGTCGGTGTTGTGAGTTCGCGAAAGGCTCGCACTGTCGAGGGCTTTTTGCTTGGCGGAAGAACGGTCGGGCCGTGGCTCTCCGCTTTTTCATACGGTACGACGTATTTCTCGGCCGTCATCTTCGTGGGCTACGCGGGTATGTTCGGATGGACTATAGGTCTGGCCGGCATCTGGATCGGCGTCGCCAACGCCCTGCTCGGCTGTCTTTTAGCGTGGTTTGTGCTTGCAAGGCCCGCGCGCCGCATGACGCACGCCCTGAACGCGCGCACCATCCCCGAATTCTTCGCGGCCAGATATAACTGCAGCATCATGAAACGCTTCGCCGCCGTCATCATATTCATATTCCTTGTACCTTATGCCGCAAGCGTATACAAAGGGCTCGGCGTGCTGTTCAGTTCGATATTCACGAGCGCTTCGCCGACGCTGTGCATCGTCATCGTCGCCGCGCTGACGGGCATATATCTCGTGCTCGGCGGTTATGTGGCCACGACGTTAAACGATCTGATCCAGGGCTTTATCATGGTCGTCGGCCTTATCGCGATGCTCTTGATACTTGCGGGCAGACCCGAGGTCGGCGGTATTTCGGGCGCGACCCTGAATCTGTCGGCCATAGACGGCAATCTGGTCGACTTATTCGGCGGCGCCAACATAAAACAACTGATCCCGAACATACTGCTGACAAGCTTCGGCGTCTGGGGCATGCCGCAGATGGTACACAAATATTACGCGGTCAAGGATGAAAACAGCATACGCATAGCGACGGTAATATCCACTGTATTCGCGCTTATCATAGGAGGCGGCGCGTATTTTACGGGCGCGCTCGGCAGACTGTTCGTACCCGCGGCCGAAAGCGGCGCGCCCGACTTGGCGGCAGGATACGACGGCGTTGTGCCCGCCATGCTTATGTCGGCGCTCGGCAACGGCGTATTACCGAATATCATTCTCGGCGTCATATTGCTGCTGCTGCTTTCCGCGTCTATGTCGACGCTGTCGTCCGTAGTGATCTCGTCAAGCTCCGCGATATCCATAGACCTGATTCATGAGATCAACCCGAACGTGAAGCAGGGTACGCAGCTTATGCTTATGCGCTGGCTCTGCGTGTTGTTCATCATTCTTTCGTTCATATTCGCAACGATGAACATCTCTTTTATCGTAAACCTGATGTCGTTCTCGTGGGGAGTCGTGGCCGGCTCGTTCATAGGCCCCTTTCTGTGGGGACTGTACGGCAAATGGGTCACAAAAGCCGGCGCTTGGGCGGGTCTGCTTGCGGGAGTAGTTGTTGTGGGCGGCTTGCTGATATATTTCACGTCATCCATGGGTTTTGCCGCGGCGAAAAGTCTCGCGCCTCAGATGGGCGTGGCGGCCATGGCCGTGTCGGTCATAGCCGTGCCGCTCGTAAGTCTCGTGACAAAGAAATTCGACGGCGCACATACAGATAAGGTTTTCGGAGGCGAATTGCGGTAAGGTCAACGCTAAAGTAAGATTTTCCCTTTTGTCATTCCACCGGCTGCCTTTGGCCGGTGGTCTCCGAAGACAGCAATTCTATCGCTTTTTCGAGCTGCATATCGGCCCCGTCCCCGTTCGGGTCGGGGTCGTCCACTATAAAATCGGGCGTTATGCCGACGCCGTGCACCGCGTCGCCGTTCGGCGTGAAATATTGAGCGACGGTAATCCTGGCGCCGTCGCCTCCGGCGAAGCGTTCGAGCCGCTGAAGTATCCCCTTGCCCGTGGTTTTCGCGCCGACGATATACCCGCCGCTGTTGTCCTTGACCGCGCCCGCCAATATCTCCGACGTACTGGCCGTTTCGCCGTTCACAAGCAGCACGTACGGCAGACGCGTAGCGCCGTCTTCGGTCGTATAGACCGTTGATTCCGTGCCGTCCCTTGAGCGGACTGTCGCGACCGTTCCCGCGTCAAGCAGCATATCCGCTATCTCTACTCCCCTGTCCACTAATCCGCCGCCGTTGTTCCTAAGATCTATGATCAGCCCGCCCGCCTGTTTTTCTTCCATATCGCGCAGCGCGGCGCCGAAATCCTCCGCAGTTCGATTCGCGAACGAAGATACGCGGATATAGCCTATATTGCCGTCCGCAAGCCATTCGGACGAAACCGACGGCGTGATAACCTTCGCGCGTATCAGCGTTTTCTCAAACTCTTCGCCGTTTCTGCGTACGAGCAGCCTGACCTCCGAGCCCTCCTCGCCGTGAAGCAGCGCGACCGCTCCGTTCAAGTCCTGCCCCTCATACGAAACGCCGTCTATTGAAACTATGACGTCGCCCACAAGGAGACCCTCTCTTTCGGCCGCGCCGCCCGGCAATATTTCGACAATGCCGAGATAACCGCTCTCGTCCATAGAAACGGTGGCGCCTATACCGGAAAACTCACCCTGCGTATTTTCCGACTGTCTTCGGTATTCGTCAGCCGTATAGTATACCGTGTACCTGTCTCCGAGACTCGCGAACATGCCCTTGTACGCGCCGACCTCCAAAGTCTCCGCAGACACGGGCATATAGAAATTATCCTTCAGATATTCGTCAAAACCGATCAATTCGGCGTAATTATCCTTGTACGCGCTGTATTCCTCATAGTCGGCCGCAGACACGATGCGCGCGCCGCCGCCCACGACGTCGAAGCTGAGCTTGAAGCCCACGCCGAACACAAGCATGCCCGCCAAGAAAACTGCGGACAGCATGAATATGAAATTGCGTTTCTTTATAATGAACATGCAAAACCCTCGTTTGTACAGTTTCTATCAAAATCGCCGGGCTGCGCGGTCGCCTCCAATACCCATTCTACTTTGAATTGCATGCGCTGCTTGCCCTTATAGGTTTCTATCGTAGGACAGCCGAATACAGAAACGGGATTTCCGGAAGCGAGCGTGTCGTAAAATTCGTCCGCGCGCCGAAACAGCACACAGGGCAAACTTCCCGCGTTGAACCTCAAAATACGGCCTTGTCCTATACGCGCCAGATCCGAGACAATAAGATTGCGCACCGCCAGCACAGGCATGGGATTTCCGCTTCCGAAAGGTTCGAGCGCCCTCAGACGCCGCGCGAAATCCGCGTTTACGTCTTTCGGTCTGATCTCCGCGTCCGGCTCGGGAACAGGAACATCCAGAATATCGGGTGAGCGCGACAGCAACACGTACATATCGCGTATCAACGTATCCCGAAATCTCTCCTCATCGACCGCTTTCATGAGAAAACCGCAAGCCATCGCGTGTCCTCCGAACTTTTCGAACATATCCTCGTGGTTCTTCAGGAGCTCGTACATATCCACGCTCTCAACGCTTCTGCCCGTACCCTTCAGATAAGCCGAGTCCTGTGCGCTCGCGCTGTTTGTTAAAATAATCACGGGCCTGCTGTACTTTTCCTTGAGCTTGCCCGCCACTATACCCGTTATGCCCTCGTGCGCGTCGCCCGCGTTCACCACGCATATCGGCGCTCCTCTCTTGATCATGCGCGCCGCGATCTTGTCGCAGTTTTCGAACACATCCTCCTGAACGCTCTTGCGCTCGTTGTTATAAGCGATAAGCTCGTCGGTCACGCGATTGATCACGGCTTTGTCGTCCGTAAGCAGCAATTCTACCACGTCCCGAGCTTCGCCCATACGGCCCGCCGCGTTTATGTGCGGCGCTATGATGAAAGCCACTTTGTCGGCGCTGATCATTTTGCCCGCAAAACCCAATTTTTCGACAAGGCTTCGCAAACCGGGCCGGCGCATACGGTTCAGCGCCTTAAGACCGTATTTCGCGAATGTGCGGTTTTCATCAACGAGCGGCACGATGTCCGCTATGGTCGCCAAGCCCACTAAATCGAGCGCGTCGTTCAGCATGTCCTTTGGCAGCGACAGCGTTTGTCTCAGCGCCTGCGCCAACTTGAACGCCACGCCGCAGCCCGCGAGATCCCGGAACGGATAAGGGTCGCCCTCCTGCTTCGGGTTTATGATAAGGCAATCCGCCGCACGCCCGTCTATGTTGTGGTGATCCGTAACAAGCAAATCCAAACCCAGTGATTTTCCGAACGCCACCTCTTCCGAAGAAACGCTGCCGCAGTCCACCGTGATCACCGCTCGGGCGCCCGAATCCGCGATATTGCGAAGCGCTTCCTTGTTCAAACCGTAGCCCTCGGAGAAACGCGACGGGATATACCAATCCACATTATCCGTAATATACCGCAGCGCGCGCACCAAGAGCGCGGTCGCCGCTATGCCGTCGACATCGTAGTCGCCGTACACGCATATGCGTTTGTTTTCGTTGATTGCGGACAATATGAAATCCACCCCTTCGCGCATATTGCGAAGAAGGAACGGATCGTATGTTCTGATCGGTTTTTCCGAGAGAAACTCCGCTATATCGTTGGACGCCTTAATGCCTCTGCGTTTCAGTATTCGCCTGATAGCGGGATGAAGATGCATCACGGGCTCACCCACAGCTCGGGATCCAGATATTCGCCGTTCACGCGCACCTCGAAGTGGCAGTGATTTCCCGTCGCGCTGCCGGTCATGCCGGCATACGCTATCGTTTGGCCCTGGCTGACGATATCGCCTTCCGCCACGGCAAGGCTCGTGTTATGTGCGTAAAGCGTTACGATCTTGCCGCCGTGGTCTATTATGACCACATTGCCGTAACTGTTGTTCCAAGCCGCCATAATGACCGTGCCGCCGTTGGCCGCCACGATGGGCGTATTTTTGGGACAGGATATATCCATGCCTGTGTGCATCTTCGGAACGCGCAGTATGGGATGTACGCGGTTGCCGAAATGCGAGGTGATATTGTAATGACCCGGCACAGGCCACAGCAGCGCGCCGCCTATGAATTCCTGCGAACTCATCTTCCTCAGAATCTCGGCCGTGAGCCTGTTCGCTTCCTCGTTCAGATCGTCAAGCATTTGAGAAAGTTTTTTGTTTTCCTCGGAGACTTCTATGCGCGCCAACGCGACCGTGTTTTTATCGGCCTCTATTTCATTCTGTTTGTTGACGCGGGCCGTCTGCTTGGACACAAGCTGCTGCCGCAGCGCTTCGAGCTCTTTCTTTTGCGCGTCTATCTCCGCGTATCGGCTCTCCATGCTTTCCAAAAGCTGTACGTCGCTCTCATATATCTTTTGCACCATATCCGCGGCGGACATGAATTCCGAGATGTTCGCGGAACTCAAAATGATATCGAGCATACCGGTCTCGCCGTTCATGTACATGGCTCTGAGCCTGTTGTTGATGTCGCCGTTCTGCACGCTTATCTCCGCTTCGGCCTCGGCAAGATTCTGCTCCACTGTATTTATGGCTTTCTGCGTTTCGTTGATATCGCCCTGTATGCCGGCGATTTCCGTCTCCGTCGCCTTTATCTTCGCGTCCAATTCCTTGATCTGCGAATTCAACGCGCTTTCCCTCTTTTTGCCGTCGTTGTACTTTGCCTGCGTTTCGCTTATTTCCCTTCTCACCTGCTCCAGATCTTCCTTTTCGTCCGCAAAACCGGGCGAGAGCGTCAGAACGAAAAGAAACAAACATACCGTCAAAAAGTAAATAATGCTGCGTTTGCCGCGATAATTCATAATACAGCGCCTCCCAAATCTATGTACGGTTACTGCTTAAAAGGCCAATCAAGACTACCCGAACGCCGCGCCGGTTTCACCCGTTCGCATTATGTATCCAAAAATCTCCTCATGGATATAATACTGCCGCACGCGCCTATACTCACGCCGAGCGCCGTGAAGATAACGGCGAGATTTCCTACCATAAAGCGCAGCGGAACGAAGCCCGTAGACAGCATAACGATCAAATCGGTTCCGAAAAGCTCAATGATCTTCGCGTATACAAAACCCACGACAAACGCCGAAACAACCGCCGAAACCAACCCTATCAGTATGCCCTCGACTAAAAAAGGCCCTCTGATAAACCAATTCGTCGCGCCTATGTATTTCATGATGCCGATTTCGCGGTCGCGGGCCACCACGGTGAGCTTGATCGTGTTTGAGACGACGACCACCGAGATCACGACAAGAAACAGGATAAGCGCCAATGCGCCGACTTGTATGAAGTTCGTGAAACGTATCAGGCGGTTTACGGCCTCTTTGTAATATTTTATACCCTCTACGCCGTCAAAGCTCCTTGCGCGCGCGACGACGGCGTCGACGCCTTCTATATTAGTCACCCTTACCACTATAGAATTCGGCAGCGGGTTTTCCTGCCGCATCTCAAGCAGATACGCCTTGTCGCCGAACAATTTCTTAAAGTCCTCCATGGCCTGTTCTTTTGTCAGATAATTAACATCAAGCACCTCGGGCATGAGGTTGAGCTTCTTCATCATGCTGTCGGACAGCGCGTATTCTGTGGAATCGAGCAGATATATCTGTATAGTGTCGAAATCTTTTTTCACGCTTTCCGCTATATTCGTCACATTGACGACCAAAAGAAAGAAGAAACCGAGTATGAGCAATATCGCGGAAATGGAAAATACCGAAGCCGTTGACATGGCGCCGTTTCGAAAAAACTGCTTAACAGCCTGCTTTATCGAATAGCTCATAGGCTGAAAGGCCCTCCTCGCAGAAGAAGCTCCGATCTGCCGAAATCGTCTTCGGTTTCGCCGTATCCGCCCCTCTTCTCATCCCTCGTGATACGGCCTGACTTTATGGAAATAACGCGGCGGTTCATCTTGTTCACGATATCTTTCGCGTGCGTGACCATGACTATCGTAGTGCCGCGCATATTGATCTGTTCAAGGAGATGCATGATCTCCCAGGCCGTGTCGGGATCGAGATTGCCCGTGGGTTCGTCGGCTATGAGTATAGTGGGATTGTTGACTATGGCCCTCGCTATCGCGACCCGCTGCTGTTCTCCGGCAGAGAGCTCATCCGGATATTTCGCGGCTTCGGAGCTTATACCGACGAGACTGAGAGCCTGCGGCGTCTGCCGCCTGATCACGCGCGGCCCCATATGTATGATCTCCATCGCGAAGGCCACGTTCTCGTACACGGTCTTTTTCGGAAGGAGCCTGAAATCCTGAAACACTATGCCTATGCTCCTGCGGAGCTTGGGCACGCTGCGGTTCGACATCTTCGTGATGTCGAGACCGTTGAACGTTATACTTCCCGAATCAGGTTTGATCTCCTTGAGCAGCAGTTTTATAAACGTGGATTTGCCGGCGCCGGACGGGCCCACAAGGAACACGAAGTCTCCCTTGTCTATACTGACGCTGACGTCGTCCAAGCCGATGTTGGAGCCATATGTTTTGGTTACATTTTTATATTCGATCATAAGGAGATTATATCAAAAACAACTGTTTTGTAAAACCGCCGCCATATTACATGTTGATTACAATTGCACTTTCGGCGCCGGCTGCGAACAGGTTACAATCCCCCTGCCAAGCTTCCAAAAATAATTTGTAATACATCCCAAGAGCGTGTATAATATTTGGGTAGGTTGACGGGGCGCGCCGGATTCGGGCGGCGCACGCCTGTTCCGGCGAAAGGAGTTGATTCTATTGGCGTTTTCCGGAGAGGTCGGGATAGACCTCGGCACTGCGAACGTGCTGGTTTATATAAAAGGCAAAGGCGTCGTATTGAACGAGCCGTCCGTTGTGGCGATCAACAGGGACACCAATGAGATCGTCGCCGTAGGCGAGGAGGCGCGGCAGATGCTCGGGCGCACGCCGGCCAACATCGTGGCGGTGCGTCCGCTGAAGGACGGCGTGATTTCAGACTATGACATCACCGAACGCATGCTGAAGTATTTTATCCGCAAGACCTGCGGCGCGAGCAAGCTGTTCAAGCCCAAGATCATGGTCTGCGTGCCGAGCGGCGTCACGGAAGTCGAAAAGCGCGCGGTCAGCGAAGCCGCGACGCAAGCGGGCGGCAAATCCGTATACCTGATGGAGGAGCCCGTAGCGGCCGCCATCGGCGCCGGTCTCGACATCACAAAGCCCGATGGCATCATGGTCATAGACATAGGCGGCGGCACGACGGACATAGCCGTTATATCGCTCGGAGGCATAGTCGCGAGCATGTCGGTCAAGGTGGCGGGCGACCGTTTCGACGAATCCATTATCAAATATATGCGCAAGGAGCACAAGCTGTTCATAGGCGAACGCACGGCGGAAGAAATGAAAATAAAGATAGGCACGGCTTTCGCGATAGAAGAACCCCTCGCCATGGAATGCAGGGGGCGCGACCTCGTGACGGGTCTGCCGAAATCCGTAGACGTCAGCTCCGCCGAAATGCTTGAAGCCTTGGACGAACCCTTGCAGGTAATTTGCGAGGCCGTGCACTCCGTTTTGGAAAAAACGCCGCCCGAGTTGGCTGCGGATATCAGCAACAGCGGTATCGTGATCACGGGCGGAGGCGCGCTGCTCAACGGTATAGACAAGAGAATCAACAAGCGTACGGGCATACACGTAATCATAGCCGACGACCCCAAGTCCTGCGTGGCGGTAGGCACGGGCAAGGCGTTAAACTCACTTCCCGCGATGGAGTCGCGGCATGTAAACAGGCGCAGACCCTATATTTGAGACGCGCCCGTATCCGGCAGGCGCCGCCTGCTTTTTCGATGGAGGCATGTATGCGCTATGAAGAATATATAAAGCACGTCATGGATGATTTCACATCCGAGAGCATAATAAAACCCGACGCGTTCCCGACTATGGAGCTCTATGCCGACCAAGTGGCGGGATTTTTTGACGAGCAACTGAAGATATACGCGGGCGCCGCGCGCGAAAAATCCGATTCCGTACTTACGGAGACGGGCATTGCAAGCAGCGTAAAACGCGGCGTACTGCCAAAACCCATAAAAAAGAAATACGCGCGGGATCATGTGATCATAATGACCATGCTGTTCTATATGACGAGCGTCCTCAGAACGGACGAAATAGAGAGCGTTATGCGGCCTTTTATAGACAATTACGACTCGACGTTTGACGACAAGATAGACTTCTACAGGCTCTACGCGGCTATAGCGCCCGTGCTCGAAAGAGAGCGAACCCTGTTGTCGCGCGAAATACAGGGCAGCGTAACGGACGTAAAAGCAGCCATAAGAGGCGAAGGACTCGAAGACGACGACAATACCGAGCTCTTGCTGCTTCTTTTAAGTCTTGCCGCGCGCGCGGACGCCGCAAAATACGCGGTGCAGAGGATTTTGAGCGAATACTTCACAAGACCGGAAGGAACGCGGAACAAGCACGGCAAACCGCAGTCGTCTCACAAGGCGCGGGCAAAACAGAAAACAGGCGGTAAGAATGTCGACGACGATGAACAATAAAGGAATACTGTATCTTGCCGACGGAACCGCGTTCACGGGCAAAAGCTTTGGGGAGCGCGCGACGCGGGTCGGCGAGCTCGTGTTCAACACATCCATGACGGGCTATCAGAAAATATTGACGGATCCATCCTACAAAGGTCAGATCATCAACATGACCTATCCGCTTATAGGCAACTACGGCGTCAACGAAACGGACTACGAGTCGGAACGCATACACGCCTTCGGTCTCGTGGCGAAGGATATAGCGTTCAAACCCTCGAACAACCGCTCCGTCATGAACATAGACGAATGGTTGTCCGGTCAGGGAATCCCCGGCATATGGAACGTTGACACGCGCATGATAACGAAGAAGATTCGCGATGAAGGCACGGTAAAGAGCGTAATCAGTACGGAAGGTCTAAGCTTTGCCGAGGCAAAAAAACTCTGTGACGAAACCGAGCTCAGGCAGGACTGGATGAAGGAAGCCGGAACGAAGGAGCGCTTTCGCATAGAAGGCGCGGGATACAGGGTGGCCGTCTTGGATTTTGGCATAAAGACGTCCATACTGCGCGGCCTTTCGGCCTTGGGCCTCGATCTGCACGTATTCCCTTACGGCAGCGCGGCGGATGAAATACTCTCGGTCAAACCCGACGGGATATTCCTGTCGAACGGCCCCGGAGACCCGGCGGCAGCTGCGGAGGGTGTGGAAACGACGCGCGCGCTGCTCGGAAAGGCGCCGTTGTTCGGCATATGTATGGGTCATCAGATACTGGCCCTCGCCGTCGGCGGGCGCACATACAAGATGAAATACGGCCACAGGGGCGGCAATCACGGCGTTCGCGACGACGCGAAGGGACGCTCCGTCATCACGTCGCAGAACCACGGTTTCGCGGTGGACGAACGCAGCGTTACGGACTGCGGCATGATCATCACGCACAAGAATCTGAACGACGGCACGGTGGAAGGTATGCGCCACGGGAGTCTTCCCGTTTTCTCCGTGCAATACCATCCCGAAGCCTCGCCCGGCCCAAACGATTCCTCGTATCTGTTTGATCGCTTCCTGTCCATGATGGAAGGCGGTAGAGACTGATGGCGAAAAACAACGCGCTGAAAAAGCTGCTTATCATAGGTTCGGGCCCTATCATAATAGGTCAGGCCGCAGAATTCGACTACGCGGGCACACAGGCGTGCAAAGCTATACGGGAAGAAGGCATAGAAACCATCCTCGTGAACAGCAACCCCGCCACCATCATGACGGATCCGGGCATAGCGGACAAGGTGTACATGGAGCCCCTGACCGAAGACGCAATGACCGCCATATTGGAGCGCGAACGCCCGGACGGCATACTGGCGGGCTTCGGGGGACAGACGGGACTGAATCTCTCCATGGCGCTCGAAGAACGCGGCGTGCTCGCGCGTCTCGGCGTGCGTCTGCTCGGCGCGGGCAGGAACAGCATCAAACGCGCCGAGGATCGCGAGGCGTTCAAAGAGCTCATGCTGACGATAGGCGAACCGGTGCCGCGCAGCGCGATCGCCACGAATATGGACGAGTGCAGGGATTTCATCCGTGACGTGGGCTATCCCGTCATCATAAGACCCGCTTACACGCTCGGCGGTACGGGCGGCGGCATCGCCTTCTGCGACGAAGACCTGTCACTGCTTGCGCGGCGCGGCATGGAAAACAGCGCCATAGGTCAGATACTGCTCGAACGCTCCGTGGCGGGCTGGAAAGAAATAGAATACGAAGTGATGCGCGACGCGAAGGACAACTGCATCATAGTCTGCGGCATGGAAAACTTCGACCCCGTGGGCGTGCATACAGGCGACAGCATCGTCGTGGCGCCCATACAGACGCTGCGCGACGAAGAATATCAGATGCTCAGGGACGCGTCGCTCAAGATCATAAGAAGTCTCGAAATTGAAGGCGGCTGCAACGTGCAGTTTGCCCTGAATCCCGAAAACAGCGAATACGTCGTCATAGAAGTGAACCCTCGCGTGAGCCGTTCGTCGGCGCTCGCGTCCAAGGCGGCGGGCTATCCGATAGCGAAGATAGCGGCAAAGATCGCATTGGGATACAGCTTGGACGAACTGAAGAACTACGTGACGCAAAAGACAAGCGCCTGTTTCGAACCTACGCTCGACTACTGCGTCGTCAAATTCCCGAAATGGCCCTTCGACAAATTCGGCGCCGCCTCGCGAAAGCTCGGCACGCAAATGAAGGCGACGGGAGAGGTCATGGCCATATCGCGCACATTTGAGGACGCGCTGCTCAAAGCGATAACTTCCCTCGAAGTCAAGTTGGACGGTCTGCGCGTCGACTCCGTAAGCCGTCTCGGCGACGAAGAACTCCGGCGCAAGATCGACGCCTGTGACGACGAACGTCTGTTCGCCATAGCGGAGGCGCTGCGCAGAGGAACGGACGTCGGAACACTGTACGAACAAACGCGCATAGATCCTTGGTTCCTGAACAAGCTCGGCAATATCGTCCGTATTGAAAAAGCGCTTCAAAGCGAAGAATTGACGGTCGAATCAGTGCGTGAGGCTGAACAGACGGGCTTTACAGACGATGAGATACTGCGGCTGTCCGGCGTTCCGCGAGAGGTATTGCAGGATATACGCATATATAACGACATATTCCCCGTATATAAGATGGTCGATACCTGCGGCGGCGAATTCGAAGCCGTAACACCGTATTTTTATTCATGCTTTGACGCCGAAGACGAAAGCCGCGTATCGAAGCGCGAAAAGATATTGGTAGTGGGCTCGGGCCCTATTCGCATAGGACAGGGCATAGAATTCGACTATTGCTGCGTTCAGGGCGTATGGGCCATCAAGGAGCTCGGCTACGAGGCCGTCATCATAAACAATAACCCCGAAACCGTGAGCACGGATTTCGACACGTCCGACAAGCTGTACTTCGAGGCCCTGCATACGGACGACGTGATGAACGTCGTGAAGAAAGAACATCCGCTCGGCGTCGTGATTCAGCTTGGAGGCCAGACGTCCCTGAACGTCGCGGAGAATTTGGCGAAGCGCGGCATACCTATACTCGGCACGCAATTCAAATCCATAGACCTTGCCGAAGATCGCGAGAAATTGCGTCTGCTGCTCGGCGAAATGGGTATACCCACGCCGGACGGCTACTCCGTGACGGATGAAAAAGAGGCGTTCGAGGTAGTGGAAAAACTCGGCTATCCTCTCGTCGTGCGCCCTTCCTACGTTATAGGCGGCCGCGCCATGCAAGTCGTCTACAGCGATGAGGAACTGATAAAATACATGGACGAAGCCGTTTCTCTTTCCGCGGAACACCCCGTGCTTATAGACAGATATATCGAAGGCAGGGAGGCGGACGTGGACGCTGTGGCCGACGGTGAGGATATACTGATACCGGGCCTTATGGAGCACATCGAAAGAACGGGGGTTCACTCGGGCGACAGCATATCCGTGTATCCGCCGCATACGCTGCCGAACGACGTCGCGGATATGCTCGTGGAATACACGCGAAGGATCACGCGAAGGCTGAACATAGTGGGGCTGATCAACGTGCAGTACGCTTGGGACGGCGAAAAACTCTGCGTCATAGAGGTCAATCCCCGCGCCTCGCGCACCGTACCCATACTCAGCAAGGTCACGGGCGTTCCGATGGTGAAGCTTGCCGTCGCCGCCATGCTCGGAAAAAAACTGCGCGACTCTGAGTATGGCGTCGGCCTGTACCGCAAGATGAAACTCTGCGCCGTCAAGGTTCCCGTATTTTCGGGCGCGAAGTTGGCGGACGTCGACGTGGCGCTCGGGCCGGAGATGCGTTCGACGGGCGAGGTACTCGGCGTCGATGAGGATTTTGCGGGCGCCGTGTACAAGGGTTTTCTGGCTGCGGGCATGAAGATACCGACGGAAGGCGGTTTCTATATCGGACTCAGAGCGCCCGACAGAAACGCGAAAACCGCAGAGATATTGAAGGAGTACATAGACTGCGGTTTCAAACTGTACGCTTCGGAAGGAACGAGCCGGTTCATGGACGAATACGGAATAGAGGCGAAAACCGTAAGCTTTGACGAAGTTATGCAAAAGACGGGCGAGGAAATATGCGGCCTTATCAACGTACCGGAGGTAGCGAACAAACCGGGAAGCAACTCCTTCGATATACGCAGGAAGGCTATAGAACGCGGCTTGCCCGTGCTGACCTGTATGGACACGGCAAAGGTCTTTCTCGAAGCCATCAGACTGAAAAAAGCCGGCGCGGCGCTGCGGTACAGAACTTTGGAGGAATACCTCTGTAATGCTTGATCTCGAACAGGATTACTATAATATATTGCAAGTGCATCACGACGCGGAACAGGACGTCATCGACGCCGCGTACAGATGCCTGTCAAAACTGTATCATCCGGATCTGAACCGTACGCCCGCGGCGACGGAGCGCATGAAAGAAATCAACATGGCCTACCGAGTAGTGGGCAATGAAGCGCTGCGCGAGCAATACCACAGGGCGTGGATGCAAAAAAACGCGTGGAGAACCCTTTCCGAACGCGAAACGGTGGGTTGGCGCGCGGTTGAAAATAAGGAAACCGCCGACGCCTACGGCATGCTCGATTCGTTTTTTCGCGAGACAATGAACGAGAAATGGGAGGACGCCTACGGCAGACTTACGCATTCGGATCGCGAAAGCGTCGATTTTGGCGCCTTCCTCGAATGGAAGCGCGCGGTTCACGCCGTCTACAGGCTCGGAAACTATCATATAAGCTATTTCAGAAAGTACAAGGACTGCCGTTACGGCGGCAAGGTGTATCCCAAGATATACCATTTTATCGTGCGCGTCACGGAGCTGCAGCAGGTGACGGGTCAGATAGTCGAGAGCAGCAGTCACAAATACGTCGCCGACGACGGCGATGCATTGCGCGTCTGTCTCGGTACGGACGACCTGAAACCCATAACGGAGAAGTTTCTGAAGTTGGCCCGCATGATACCAAAGAGCGATCTTGACGATGTCTATGTGAAGGTGATCGACAAGATAGATGTGAAAACCGGCATGCTCACGCGCGACGGTTGGATAGAGGAAGCGGAAAGGGAGATGAACCGCAGCAAGCGCTACGGCAACCGGCTGTGCTTCGGCGTGTTCGGTTTCGCGCCGCAGCTGTCCGAAGACGGCGCGCTGCACGGAGAAGAAACCCTCGAAAAGAACATGTCCTATATATTTGATTTTCTGTCGGAGAATATACGAAAAACAGATGTGCTCGGCCGCTGTTCGGACTTGGCCATCGCCCTGCTCTTCCCCGAAACGACGCCGCGCGACGGTAAGCGAGCGCTCGAAAAATTGGCGGGGCTTTTGAAGAACGACAGTTATATAAAGTCAAACTTTCCGTGCCGCATATCCGCGGCCATAAAACGCCCCGCGCAAAGCGACAGTGTTCGCGATGCTTTGGACGCGCTTCTCGAAAAAGTCGGCGTATAGTTTGCAGCGTAAAAACGCCATTCCGATTTGTTCCGAAATGGCGTTCATAACATAACTTCTTACTGTTTCTCGTCCAACAAACGGCCCTTTTCGGGCTCTCCCACAATCTCGTATTTTATAAACTTCTGCTCCATAGCGTTGGACTTCATGGAGTCGAACAGCCCGGCCTTGGCGTCCGTCATATCGTTTTCGATCTTGGCGTCAAGGTTAAGTATGAGTCTCAGCTTGGAATCAAGCTCCGCAAGCGCCTTTTCCGGGCAAGCCTTCTTCGCGTCCGCCGCGTCATGCTCAAGCCTTTGAAGCTCGTCTATCGTTTCCATGCGCCTGTCAAGCAAAGACTCAAGCGTTTCGGGCGCCTTGACTCCGCTGTATATATCTTCCGTAAGACGCAAGATTCGCGTCAGAACGTCGTTTTTTTCTTTTATATAGCTCTCGGGCGTGTACCTCGCGCGCATCAGAATTTTCCCGCGCGCGCCATTCTCTCCGCTTGGCGGAACGTGACTTTCAGCTCGTCCACCATGCCGAGCATGGATTTCATGGAGGCCGCGTCTTTCGCGGCGACAGCCTTGCCGAGCTCCCCGTGTATAAAGGTGTACAGATCGCTCAGCTGCAGCGAGATGCCGTAACTCATATCGAGCGACAGTGAAAGCGTGGAAACAACCTTCTGCGCCTTGGATATGCAGTTGAACGCCTTAACGTCCTCGCCTTGACTCGTAAGAAATATAGCCGTGCTGATCTGCTTTGAAGCTTCCTCGAAGAGCCTGACTATGATCTCGCCGTTCGTCATGGTTTCCAAGGATCGCGCTTTGTACTGCGCGTAGGGGTTGTTTGCGGGAAGCGTCAACTTTATTACCTCCATTTTTTTAGGAATCGCGTCTTTTGTGCCGGGGGTCTTATCCGTCATTAACTTTTTCCTGTACCCATATACTGCGTCAATATACTGCTCTGCTCGTTCAGTTTGGAAAGGGCCGTCTCCATGGCCGAGAACTGCTTCCAGAGTCTGCTTTCCTCTTTTTCAAGCAGATCCTTGAGCGAATCAATGCGTTTGCTTTGATTCAGAAGCTGCGTATAGATGCTATTTTCCTTCTCCGACAGCGTGGACGGCCAACCGGCCATCTCTATGAGCGAGCCTCTGTGTCCGCTGCCGCCCGTCGTGCGCACGGCGTCGTCTATGATCTTGTCGACCTTTACGGCCACGCCTTTGCTCGCGTTCGTGAAGAAGTCTCGCACTTGGTCGGGCCGCGCCTCGAGGGCCGCCTTCATCTGCGCCTCGTCCGTTATCTTCAGCTTGCCGTTCTCGCCGAGACCACCGTATGTGATACCCATGCTGAACAGGGTGAAGCCGTCCGAAGCGGTCAAAAACGCCTCGCGCATGGACGAAAGTATCTTACTGACCGTGCTGTCGGCCCGCAGAAGACCCGACTTGGCCTTCGCCTCCCAAGCCTTTACCTCGGATTCGGACATGGCGGCCTTCTGCGTCTCCGTCAAAGGCGCGTAGTCGCTGAACTTCTCCTCGTTCGTCAGGCCGTAGAGCAGATCGACGAGCGCGTTGTAGTCATTCACGAAGCTCTTGATGTTCTCCATAAGATCGGTCGTGTCGGGCGCGAGCGTTACGGCCGCGCCCTTGGTCGCGTCCGCGGGATTTAAGGGATCAATAGTCGCACTCTCGTTGTAGAGCTCCTTGAGCGCGTAGGCGACGCCGTTCACTGTGAACTCGTTGCTCGTGCGCTCTATCCGCTGCCCGTCTATATAGGCTACGGCGTTCTTCCCCGCCTTTACGTCGTCGGCGTTGCTGTTGCTTTGGGTGACTGTGCTGACGACGCCGGTGTCTTTAAACTTGACCCCAACCTCAAAGCTGCTGTTTTGCAAGCCAAGCGCCGCGAGCAGGTTGCGGTTCGTATCGCCCATAACGATATTCTGGCCCGCGCCTTGCGTCTTGGACGTAAGCGTGAACTTGTCCGTCACCTCCGAATAGCTGAGCGTAACGCCGGCGGTGCTCGCGTTGATCTTGCTCATAAGGCTCGATACGGATTCATCCGGATCAATGGAGAATCTGACGTCGTTGATTATGAAGTTGAAATTGCTGTTTGTCAGTTCATGAACCTTGCCGTCTGCGTCTTTATATACGAATTGGTTGCCAAGTTCGTCGAGCCCGGCCTCCATAAAGCTGCCGTTGATCTTTCCCTGAAGGTCGGCTATAGAATCGGAAAAAATATTGATCTTGTTGGACTGTCCGGCCTTAAAGCCGAGAGCGCCGAGTCCCGTGGCGTTGTGCGCGGCCTTGACGAGGGCGTCGTACTGAGCCTTCGTCAGCGGTACGCCGTCGATCTTTTCGGGTACGGCCGCCGGCTGTGTCGCGTAGCCAAACGTCAGCTTTGAGTCGGGCCGCGTCTCAAATATAACGCCGTTGTCCGTTGAGTTTACGCTGATTTTGATACTGTAATCGGCCGGGGCCGTTCCGGCGTTGTCAAACAGCGACGTTACGCGGTTTTGAAGCGCTTTTTGCATATATTCGGCCTGCTTGGCGGTATCTGCTACAACATTCAAATTAAATGTTGCAATATCTGTTGCGCTCGGACTTGCATTGTAATATGAATTTCCGGGATCAGCCATGGCTATACGCTTCAAATCTTCCTCGAAAGCGCTGTCCATAGCGATAGTTCGTGAAACGCCGTCCAAGGTAAGCATAAAATCCTTGCCGATAAAACCGTTCAAACCGGTGGCGGAAGTCGTGAACTCCGCCTCAAGTTTCTTTGTCACAGCGTTTACATTCGTCACCGACTGGCTCGTCGCAAGCTGTTCGATCTTATTTACGTACGCCTTGCCGGCCGCCGCGCCCGACTGCGCCGTCGCCGTAAAGGCCGTCGTGTCCTTCGGCAGCGTGGCGCGTATTGTGTTGTACATGGTCGAGCCTTTGAAGTTCGTCGCCGAAAGACTGGTGAAATACTTGTTGCGAAACTCGTTCAGCGCCGTCGTGACGGATCGGTACGCCGTCTGCTTCCACTCCAATATCTGCAGGCTTTGCTCCTGCTTTGTTATTCTTTCCCTGCTGACAGACGTCATCTTTTGGATGAGGGCGTCAATATCCATGCCGGAGGAGAGTCCCCCTATACCGGTCTTTGTCAATAAACCCGTTACGGATCCTACAGTAGCCATAATAAATTATCCTCCTCTGTCCTCCCTGACTCAATTAGGATATAAATTCCTATACATATCATCTATAGTATCGGCGAAAAACGATAAAACTTGAGCGTTCGCGCGAAAATTAAAAAAATCGCCGTTCCGGGCCTGTTCGGCACGCGGAATAACGATAACAAGGGCGGGATTCACCCGCCCTTGTTGTGAACGATGAAGGAGCCGCCTACTTCCTGTACACGGACGGCATGACGTATCGGAATTTGTGCGTGCAGCCCGAAAGCGACTCGCTGTGACCGATCAGGAGATAACCGCCCGGAACGAGCCAGTCATAATATTTGTTTATAAGCGTATTTTTTGTCGGAACGTCGAAATAAATCATCACGTTGCGGCAGAAAATAGTCTGAAACGGTTTTTTGAACGAAAAATTATCCAAAAGATTGAAACGCCTGAACGCGAGACTTTTTTTCAGCTTGTCGTTGACCGAGTATTGATTTTCGTCGTAAGAAACAAAATATTTTCTGACCCATTCGCCGGGCATCTCTTTGAAATCGCTTTTGGGGTACAACCCCTTCTTCGCGGCGGCGAGCGCCCTGTCTGATATATCGGAAGCCAGAATGGTGTGATCCCATCCCGCGGCGTTCGCGCCCAGATACTCGAGGGTCAGAAGCGCGAGCGTATAGGGTTCCTGCCCCGTGGAGCAGCCGGCGCACCACACGCGTAAATCTTTCGTGCCAAGCTCCTTGTCTATCCAAGGCAATATGCCGGTTCTGTAAAAATCAAAATGTTCGCGCTCACGCATAAAATACGTATAATTCGTGGTAAGCCTGTTCAGCAGCGTTACCATTTCCTCGCCTGTCTTGTCGTTCTTCGCGAACGCGAAATAATCGCCGAAGTTGTCGTAACCGAGACTCGGTATATAGTTGCCGAGACGGCCTTCGATCAGAGCGCGTTTTTTATGCAAATCCACACCGTAATTGTCGTGTATGAACGCTACAAGGTCATTGAATTCGTTGTCTTTTATTTTCAGCATAAATACCGGGCATTGCCTTTCTTGGGTTTCAAACCGCCGAACCTACTGCCGTATGCGACCTTTTGTAGGGGCGGGTTTCAAACCCGCCCGGGCCTTCCGTTATCAATATTGCGTGAGTATGCGCTGTATATCCAGTATTAAGCTTATACTGCCGTCGCCGAGTATAGTACAGCCGGCTATGCCCGATGATTTGACGTCGTACCAAGCCAGATAATTCGGAAGCGGCTTCACGACGACCTGATGCTTGCCAAGAAGACTGTCGGCGAGGATGCAGGCCAACCTGTCGCCCGAATCCACAAGCAGCAGTATCCCGTCCACCACGCTCTCTATGCAGCCGTCGACGCTGAATATCCTGTGCAGACGTATAATGGGATAGGCCGCGCCGCGTATCATGATCATTTCGTTGCCGTCGGGATCCGAAAGGAGCTGTGATTCAGTGGCCTTGAACGATTCTCGGATATTCGCTATCGGAATGGCGTAGGTATTGCCGCCCGCCTCTATCTCCATGCTCGCTATGATGGCGAGCGTAAGCGGTATCTTGAAGTAAATGGTCGTGCCTTGGCCTTTGACGCTCTCTATAGTAACAGTTCCGCCTATCTTCTCGATGTTCTTCTTCACGACGTCCATGCCGACGCCCCTGCCCGAAAACTCCGTGACCTGCTCCTTCGTGGAGAAGCCCGGGAGCATGAGGAGGTTGAATATCTCTTTTTCCGTGTACTCGCTTTCGGACTTTATGAGCAGACCGCGGTCACGCGCTTTCCCAAGTATGTATTCCGCGTCAAGCCCCTTGCCGTCGTCACTTACGGCTATCAGTATATCGCCGCCGACATTCTGCGCGGAGAGCTTGATACTTCCAACCGTGGGCTTGGGCGTCTTGGCGCGGTCGGCTTTTGATTCTATGGCGTGATCCATAGCGTTCCTGACGAGATGCATAAGAGGGTCGCCTATGGCGTCTATAATAGTCTTGTCCACCTCGGTGGTTTCGCCTTCGAGCGTGAGCTCGACGTCCTTGTCAAGCTGTTTGCTCATGTCTCGGACGATACGGCGCATTTTCTGGAACGTCGTCGCCACGGGCATCATACGCACGGACATGACCGTGTCCTGTATCTCGTCCGTAAGCTTTCGCAGCTGGCGCGCCGCCTTATTGAAGTTTTCAAGCTCAAGCCCGGTCAGATCCGGGCTGCCCGAAACCATGGACTCCGTAATAACGAGCTCTCCCACTAAATTCATAAGTACGTCAAGCTTGTTCAAATCGACGTTGATAAGGTTCTGCTTTGTGGGCTTGTGCGCGTTCTGATCCCCTTCTGCGGGCTTATCGGCCGGCTTTGGCGCGGCGGGCGGCGCGCTTTGCGGCGCCGGCGCGGGTTCGGCCTGCACGGCGGCGGGCTCGGTATGTATGGCGGCTGCGGACTGCTCTGCTGCGGGCGGCTCTGCGGGTTCCGGCGCGGCCGCGCCCGCGCCCGAATCCTCGCCCGGCATCTTGTCGACGAAGGCCACGGTATCCACCGAAAGCGTTGATTTTGCGTTTGCCTCCACCTCGTCGCGCGACAGCATGGTTACAAACTTGCAGAAAAATCCGCGTTCCTTGATGATATCGGCCACGTCCGGATTCCCTTCGAGATCGTCCGGTATTATACTGAGAACCTCACCCAGAGTCTGCAGCTTGCTGACGAGCATGAACGCGCGAATGTTCTCCATTTGGCAGTCTTCCGTGAAGTAGACGTGCAGCCTGAACATGCTCTCGCCGTCAAGGAGCTCTGCGGACACGTCGTGCGCCGGCGCGCTTTCGGCCGTCGGCGCAGACTTCCCTTCGGGCTTGCCTGCGGGCGCCGCGGCGCCGGGCCCGCCTTTCATCGCCGCGATCAGATTCAAAATCTCATCGACCAAGGGCGGTTTCTCGTCGGAAAGCTCGATACCCTGCTGTATCTTGTCGACTTCGGTCTTGAGGAAATCGGATACGCGCAGCACGAGGTCAAACAGCACCTCAAAATAATCCTCGTCAACGCCGCCGCGATCCCTGACGATAAAAAACAAATCCTCAAGCTTGTGAGACACCTCGGCTATAATATTGAATGACATCATGGCCGAAGAGCCCTTTATCGTATGCATCGTGCGAAATATTTCGTTTATATTGTCCTGTGAAAGAATTTTGTCATGCTCCGATTGCAGCAATATTTCATCCAACTGTTCCAAAAGTGTGGTGGATTCAAACAGATACAATTCCAACATGGAATCATTTGTATCGTAATCGCTCATACATTGCCTCCGACGCGGCTGTCCGGCCGCCGATACTGCTCCGACAATTAAACTCTGCGATATATTGGCTAGACGAAAAACAGCCGTCAAGATGCGCAGTGTTCGGTTGTCCGGACAATAATTACTGTAACGGGTTTTAGCTGATTAATATTATACGCAATATACAAAGCAATTGCAAGTGAATCAGCAGCGAATCTTAAACCGGTCTTGATTTTGCGATAAACAGAATATATAATGCTATTAGCGCCAAACAAAACATGATTGCCATCCGCGTCCGAGCGGAGAGCCGACATTGAGCGGAGTGACTTTATTTGATTGACAACAGGCGCGCCTGCGGCGCGCGAAAGGACGAATTGTATGGATGCTGTAAACAACATAGCGCGAAACAACATCAAAATCTATCGAAAAATGCGGAAGATGACGCAAAAGGAGTTGGCCGACGCCCTTGAGGTCACACACAGCTCGGTTTCCGCTTGGGAAATAGGAAAAAATTCGATAGACCTCGAAAGGCTGAATGAGATATGCAATGTGCTCGGAATCACATTGGCCGAACTCCTTTCGGAAAATCTGAGCACGGAAACGGCAATGCTGAATGAGGAGAACAAAAAACTCATCGAGTATATAGGCAAAAGGCCCGAGGTCAAACAGCTTATAGACGTGACCGTGGATTCGAGAAGCAGCGATGTTCTCGTTGCCATAACGGTACTTGAAGCTCTGAAAAGGCGGTAATTTTGTGGTCGATATCTTAAAAATTACATCTGCCATTCCCGCGACGAACAGGGTTGACAACCTGCAGCGGCAGATGCCCGGGGACGCCGTCTTCGATATCAACAATTTGGAAGATGCGCCCAAATACAAGGTGCTCGAACGCCGGCAGGATGAGGATCCGCGCGAAGCCCTGCTCAGAAATCTGAGTAAGGAGTTTTTCGCGCCCCTCAAGGCCGATCTCACCGCACAGACGGACGGGTTGAAAAAGCTTATCATGTTTTTGCGCTTCTTCGACAACCCGGCGCTTGCCGCGAAGATCGGCGACATAGAGGGGCTCTTCGTCGACGCGAAAGACCTCATGGATGCTCTTGTTAACAGTGACAAAGACGCGACGGTATTCCGCGGCGAGCTCTTCGAAGCGCTCCGCGTGCTGGCGAAGGCCGAAGGCTTCCCCAAGCTGCGCGAGGCCATAGTGAACCTGCTCCGCGCGTTCGACAGCCAAGTGAACAGGGATAACGCGCTTAAGTCCCTCCTGCTTCAAAGCACGCGTTTCGCGTCATACTTGCGGGAAGAAGACGCGGCCCGTGTCACGGATACGCTGAACCGCCTCGAAACGCTCATGAACAAGCCCGAACGAACGCCCGACTTGCAAAAGGAGCTCGGCGTCCTCATCAAATCCGAGCTTTTGCCGCTGCTCCAGAGCATGGCGACCAAATACCGGTTCCTGAACGGAGAGAAGCTGCAATCCAACCTTATGGAGATCATACATCAGGTTGTGCGCTTCGACAAGTCGGATATCAAGCTGCTCGAAAACGCTATGGCGAAGCTTGGGGATGAGCTCAAGTCCTTCGGCAGACTGACGGACGACGATGTGGCGGATATGCGGCGTATGCTCTTTGCCCATCTGCGCGACGCAAAGGACGCCGAAGCGCGCGCGGCCGCGAACAGGGGCGGCGCCGCAGAGCCCGGAAAAAGCGCGACCGCGCAGGCGGCGGAATCAGCCCGGAGCGCGGCGGCCCCCGAGGAAGGCAAACGCGGACTCCTGTCGCCGGAGCAGCTCAAAGCATACTTGGCCGGCGCGCTCGAAGAAGACGGCGCGAAAGAGACCGGCAAAGCTTTGGACGGCAAAGCCGCAAAGGATATAGCCGACGTTCTGCGGCACGCCATGGAGATGAGCGTCTCGTCCAAGGCCAATACGGCGGCCCAAAACATGCTCGTGCAGCTGATAGAAAACGACAGCCCCGTATTGGCGCTGTTGCATTTTCTGTTTCCGACAAAATACCAAGGGAACGACGTATACGCGGAAGTTTACGTGGACAAGGATTGCGAGGAGCGAAAAAAGGACGCCGGCGACGCGCGCAATATATTCTTCATCATACAGTCGGACAAATTCGGAAATTTCGAAGTTGACATGCTTGCGCGCGACCGGTTCATAGACCTTGACATAAAATGCCCAAGTCTGCTCACGGACGACGTTCGCGCCATACGCGGCGATCTGAGACTTATGATAGAGGAACTTGGCTACCGTCTCACAGCATACAATGTGGACGAGTACCGCGAGGACAGGAACATAATGCAGCGTTTTCCCAAGCTCGCCATGAGAAAGGCCGGCATAGATGTCAGAATTTGATGATCAAGGAAACGGCGCGCCCGACCTGAAGGTCGCCGCGCTGAAATACGACGCCGACAGCGACCGCGCTCCCCATGTGGTGGCCGCCGGTTCAGGCTATGTGGCGCAGAAGATATTGCAGGTGGCTGTAGAGAACGGGATAACGATATACCACGACGACAGCGCCGCGACTATGCTCGCGAAGCTTGACGTCGGCAAGGAGATACCGCAGGAGCTGTATCAAATCGTCGTCAATATCTATCTGTCTCTCCTTGATACCGCCGACAGGCGGCACAATCCGCAAAAATACCTTGGCAAAGCGCGGGCCGCGGCAGAAGCCGCCGAAGCGGCCGAAAACGGCGCCGAAGCGATCAAAAACGACGACGCGGCCGAAAACGGCGCCGAAGCGATCAAAAACGACGACGAGCCGGTGAGCGCGCCCGAACCCGCCGAAGAGCTGTAACCTCGCTTTTCCCAAAAACAAATCATCTCTCAGGTTCCGAAATGGGTACGCGTGCCCGGAGCTTGCGAACGGGTAAAAATCACGTGGGATTTGAGTAGTAATAATTATGCTATGAGATATTTTTTCAGTTTAGTAAAAAGGATAGACAGGCTGTTACTCGCGCTGCCGATATTCTTCGCGTTCGCAAGCATCGTCATGATCGCGAGCATCACGTATGACGGGGTGAATCCGCTGAACCGCAGCATAGTGGTGCAGGCGGTCTCTTACCTGATAGGCTATGTCGCCATAGCTGCGGTGCTGCTGATAGATTATCAGCTGTTCGCGCGCTACGAAAAGCTGATCTATGCCGCCGCGCTGCTGTTTCAGCTCAGCGTCTACACGCCTCTCGGCACCGATATGCACACGGGTTCACTCGCGTGGATAGACCTCGGCATAACGACGATGCAGCCGTCGGAGCTTGTCAGAATACTGTTCGTATTGGTATTCGCGAATTTTCTTTCGCGCATACGCGACGCGCTATCCGGAATACAGGGCGTGTTCTTTTCGATACTGTACGCGGCGCCCTTCTTAACGCTGATCATGAAGCAGGACTTCGGATCGGGGCTTGTTCTGGCCGTCATGTGCGTGGGCATGGTGTTCTACGCGGGCGTGAACGGTAAGCTGTTCGGACGGCTCGCGGCGCTCTTTATAGTAGCGATTCCCGTACTGTACAGGTTTATGGCGGGTTATCAGAAGAATCGCATCGACGCGTTTCTCAACCCCGAAAATCTGAGTATAAGCGCAACGTGGCATGTATATCAGGCAAAGGTCGCCATAGGCTCGGGCGGTCTGTTGGGCAAGGGGCTGTTTTCCGGCACACAGAAAGAACTGCAGTTCATTCCCGTGCAGGAATCCGACTTCATATTCGCGGTAATGGTGGAAGAACTGGGCTTTATGGGCGGCGCTGTACTCATATGTCTCTATCTGGTCTTTCTGCTGCGCCTATGGCGTATCAGCGGCAAGGCCAAGGATATGTACGGCTCGCTTATCGTCATAGGCATAGTTACGATGTTCGCGTTTCAGATATTTGAAAACATAGGAATGAACATGGGCGTCATGCCCGTGACCGGCATACCCCTGCCCTTCGTGAGTTCGGGAGGCACGGCGGTTGCGGCCAATATGCTCGCGATAGGCTTGGTATTGAATGTCGGGATAAGAAACAAGACTATAAACTTTTAAAGATTAGGACAGCTTTTTTCTCTCGTTATTTGCTGCTGATCAAAGATATGTTCTCATGAGGTCTGTACATCTTCTCAGTCATTCCGGGAAGAACTATCCCGGAATCCACAGTATATTTTGGGATTACACCGGACAAGGCATCCGGTACAAGCGGAACAAGCCCGGAATGACAATCTGTGGTCACAGGCCGATAATCCTGTCCGCTATATTATTGAAATTTTCTTCTATGTAGCTGCCTTTTTGGTGAACGATAGGAACGCCGCAATTAGCGGATATATTGATATTATCGTCATACTGGATGATACCGATGAGCGGTGATCTTATGCGCGTGGATACGTCCTCAAGACCCGGGAAGGCGCCGGTGCGCATCAGATCTTTGTTCACCTTGTTCAGCACGCAGGCGCGCCGCGTCATACCCGCGTCCGAGAGGACGCGGTCGGCCATATCGGCGTCGCGCAGCGAAACATACTCCGGCGTCGTTATAATAACGGCGACTTCTCCGCCCGAGGCCGCGAGCGTCATATCCCGTCCCACGCCGGCGGGCCCGTCCACAAGTATGTAGTCATAGTTCTCACCAAGCTGCGCGTAGAGCTCCGAAACATCATCCTCGCCAAACACGAATTTGCTTCTGTTTTGCGTCGCGGGTAACATATGGAGACAAGGAAAACGTCTGTCGCGCAGCATAGCCCGCTTATAGCCGCACAGACCGCCGAGAACGTCGGCGACGTCAAATATGACCTTATTCTCAAGACCGAGGTAGATGTCCAAATTTCGCAGCCCGAGGTTCATATCGATCATGACGACCCTTACGCCCCGTTCCGCCAAGACGGCGCCGAGATTCACCGTGAATACCGACTTGCCTACGCCTCCCTTTCCTGATGCGGTTACTATGACTTTACCCAATTTATTTTCCTCAATTCCTTCAATTGGTACTGCATAAAGATTTCAATCAAAACTACTCAATTGATCACCGTATCGAGACTGTAATCCTTATATTCCTTCTCAAGCTCCATATACTGCGCTATTACCTCCTTTGCAATAGGCGCGGCGTTCAGAGAACTGTTGCCCTGAAACACGAGCACCGCGACCGCGATATGCGGATCGTCCGCCGGCGCGAGTGCCACGACCCATGAAAACGGTCTGTAGCTGTCCTTGAACGCGTCCATGCGTTCCTCCGTTTTCGCGGGGCTGTAACTGCTCAGATTGATGACCGCCCTGCGAACCGCTTTGTTCTCGGACGTGTAGATATCCGGCAAAAGCGCCGTAAGCCTGTGCATTTCGGCCTCGACGGTCTCCCACTCCAAGCTGCCGTCGATGCTCTCAAGATGCTCCTTTATATACTCAACCTCATCGGGAGGCTGAATGAAGCCCGATTTTTGCGCGGTTCCCGTCTTGGCGGCCACGGAAACGGGCAGACCTCTGAATTGGCTTGTCAGGCTGCCGTGAGAACCGCTCGCGACGCGCTTCATGCCTTCGATTACGTAACCGAGAAACGCGTCGTCGCTGAGCTCGACCTTTACGCCCGGCTCCTTTTCCCTTATACCCTCGCCCTCAACGGCACGCACGAGACTGACATTGTTTCTGACGCCGCCGTTGCCTATAGTCGCGATATAATTCGCCATCTGCAAGGGCGTGTATGCGTTCTCACCCTGCCCTATCGAAATATTCAGCTCATCGCCCGTCGTCCACTGGGCGAAATTGAAATACGTGGATTTGCATGTATCCGCAACTCGATTGATCTGATCCGGCTTTATACCGATATCCTGCATGCGCGCGATAATATCCGAACGCTTGGGATTTTCCTCAGCCCAACTCACGATCTCCTCTATACTGCCGCCAAGCATGGCCGAATTGCCAAGAAGCTCGCTCGTAAAATATTCCTCCGCGTTGTCGTACAGATGGCGTTTCAGCAGGGACTTTGTCATCTCCATCTTCTTGGCGGCGTTCGGCGCGCCGGCGGCGGTTTCGGCCAACTCTATGCCCGTATACTGTCCGAGACCGAATTGTTCGGCATAGGATGTGATCTTGTCTATATTTATGGAGCCCCGATATGAAAGCGGCTTATTATTGTAAAAGTCCATACCCGTCGCGATATCGAAGAAATAATAGTTGCAGGATACCTCAAGCGCTTCAAAGAGATTTACGCTGCCGAGGCTGCCGCCGTTCGTGCTGTAAAGCAAACATTTATAATCCCTGTTTCCCACAGTTACGAAGCGCCCGTCATACAGACGCGTGTTCGGGTTAAGGCCCGATTCGAGCGCGGCGATAGCCGTTATGGGCTTGAACGTCGAGCCCGGTTGCACGGCCGTGCGGGCCGCCACGTTGTACAGCGGCAGGGGCGCAAGGAGATCGCGCGGGTTTTGGCTCTGCAGCGCGTTCCAGTCTTCATTGCTGATGCCCGTGGCGAACAGATTCGGATCAAAGCTCGGCGCGTTGACGATGGCGAGAGGTTCCGCAGTCTCCACGTCAAGGACGACGATGGAACCGACATTCGCGTTGGGTTGAGCGTCCCTGTATGAGTAATTGCCCCATTGACTTTCAAATACTTCTCCGTTCTGCAGACGAGAAAGCCCCTTTGCCAATATCTCTTCACAGGCCTTTTGCAAGGAAAGGTCTATGGTGAGATACACGTCTTTGCCCTTTTCGGCGACCTGTTCGCTTATCAGCCTTTTAAGCTCGCCTATGGAATTGACCTGAACCTCCTTGATGCCGTCTTTGCCCTTGAGCGTGCTTTCCAAGCTCTTTTCGACGCCGTCAAGGCCTATCATATCCGTTGGCCTGTACCCAAGCTCATCCACATATCGCTCCTTGAGCGACTCGGATATCTTGCCCATATATCCGAGCACATGGCTCGCCGTATTGCCGTTCGGATAATATCTGATCGTTTCGGTCACTACGCTGACGCCCTTGAGACTGTTGCCCATTTCTTCGATCTGCATGACCGTGGCGTCGGAAACGTTCGCGGCGATGTTGGCCGGAACGTATTGCCTGTATCCGAGCAGCTTCAGCTCGTTGCGCAGAACCATGAGCTTGCGGGCCGTAGACGTCGGAACGGATTCGTCGATTTCAAAATCATCGCGTATCTCATAGAACGCGTCGCGCGCGGAAATGCCCGTTTCGAGCCCGTAACGCTGCAGGAAGGCCGTCTTGTCCATATCCTTTGTATAATTCATGTGAACGACGGATATGGGCGGCGAAACACCGAGCTTCTGCATGTCAAGCTGCGCCTCGTAAGGGTCTAAATCATCGTCGATGTTGTTGCGTCTGCGAATCTCGTCGAAAGCCTGCTCCGCCGAAAAATCAGGCGGCATACCCTGCGATATCAGCCAATCCTCTATATCCAATTGATATTTATACTTGAAATTCCCGTTGTCGTAAATTATCGGGAAATTGTCAATGTATACCTCGTTGTTCTCTTCCAATATCTCGATCAGGCGCGCGGCCGTATCGTTCAACTCGGCGTCGCGCATATTGCCCCTGCTGAACTGCACGGTGAAGCTCGGCAGATTGCCCGCCAAAAGCCGTCCGTAGCGGTCGTATATCTCACCGCGCGGAGCGACCGTATAGATGCTCCGCATATCGTTGTCGTCGGCCGCCGCTGTCCATTCGTCGTGCTGCAATATCGTCAGCACAAACAGCCGCAAAATCAAAACGGCCATCAAGACGGCGGCGAGCAGCATGATCTGATTGTCGCGCGGTTTGATCCATTTCATTTCATTATAAAACCTTTCGCTTCTTTGAATCCGCCCTTGTAATCGCGGTCTTTCCTGTGGCGAATAACCCCGCGTCGCAAGATAAGGTGGAATATCATCACGAACAGCAGGTTATACGCGATCAATACCGGCTGCATGCGCAATATATAACCGAACGTATGAGGTATACCTGTCAGTTTGTACAGGCCCCAGTAGACGCCGTTATTCAAAATTATACCCGCAAGTCCGCTCACGAGAGCGGGAAGCAGCAGCTCGTGATTCAAATACTGCTTGATCTTCATTACCGCCAAAGCCGCCGACATATGCGAAACAGCGGATATCCCGATGTACAGGCCAAACTCTGTATCCCACAATATACCGAAAACAACGCCGAACACAACGCCAAGGGGTTCATCGTAAAGGAACGCGAACATGATCACAAGGCAGAGCAGTATGTTTGGCGAAACGTCGTATACAGCTATATAGCGCAGCATGGAAGCCTGTATGACAAACGCGACCGTAAACAGCAGTATCGCGTAGCGCGTCTTCATATCAGCACCGTCACCTTCCTGATGCTCTTGAAATAGACCGCGGGTTCAACGCGCACTGTCTTCAGCGGAGAATCATGATTCCATTCAACGCTTGTCACCTTGCCTATTGTGATGCCGGCCGGATAGAAACCGCCCACCTCGGAGGTGATAAGACGGTCTCCCTCACGCACCGCAGCGGTTTCATCGAGCATATAGCCCGTGAGCTTGCCGTCGCCGTCGCCGTTCAGCATGCCGAGCCATTCAAGGTTCCTGAACACCTGAAAGCCCACTTTGTTTGTTTCGTCTATTATAGAAATGACCTTTGCCGAACTTTCGTTTACCGCCATTACGCGCCCGATCAGACCGTTGCTGTCTATTACGACGGAATCGTTCGAAACGCCGTTTTGTGATCCGACATTGATCGTGAAGATGTTAAAGCCGTTCGAATTGTCGAGACCGATCACGTCCGCCGTAACAAGGTTATAATCATTCCCAAGATCGGCGTAATTCAGCGCTTCGGACAGTTTTTCAAGGTCTGCGAGGTCGGCGCCCGAGAGCCGCGCTTCGTTAAGCTCGCGTTCAAGCTCGTCGACGCGCGCCTTTAGCTGCTCGTTTTCCCGAGCTATATCGCCCGAATTCAGGTAAACGGAGAACCGCGCGTCTATGAAACGTCCGACTCCGGCAAGCGGCGTCTGCACTATTCCTACTATGCGGCCCGCCGATCTGCCCAGAATATTACTCTCTCCGAATGTTTGATATGAAACCAAAACAAGAATAAGCAACGCGGCGAAGACCGCGATGACCGTGCTTGCTCCGGTGTGTTTTCGTATCCATTTCATACACTATTTCTTTAACTTCTTGCTGGCGTAACGCTCAAGCTTCTCTATATTCTTCAAACTCTTGCCCGTGCCCTCAGCGACGGCTTCAAGCGCGTTCTCCGCTATAAATACCTGCAAACCCGTATGCCGCGTTATGAGTTTGTCCAATCCGCGTATCAAACCGCCGCCGCCGGAAAGCACCATGCCGTGGCTGACTATGTCGGCGGCAAGCTCGGGCGGCGTATGTTCAAGTGTGTTCTTGACGCCGTCTATGATCACGCCTATAGACTCTTCCAATGCTTCGTGTATTTCCTTGGACGACACCTTTATAATCTTTGGAAGCCCCGTGATGATATCCCTGCCCTTGGCGTCGAGATAAAGAAGTTTTTCGTCGTCGTCAGCGCCGTCGTCTATGTACGCGCAGCCTATCGCGATCTTTAATTCTTCGGCTGTCCTGTCGCCTATGAGAAGATCGTACGAACGCCGCATATACGCTATGATGGCCTCGTTGAGCTTGTCGCCCGCGTGACGCAGCGACGTGCTTGTAACTATGCCTCCAAGCGCTATCACAGCGATGTCCGACGTACCGCCGCCTATGTCGGCTATCATGCAGCCCATCGGGTCGTCCACCGGCAATCCGCAGCCTATCGCGGCGGCCATAGGTTCGTCCAATATAAACACATCCCTCGCGCCCATCTGCCTGATAACCTCTTCGACGGCGCGTCTTTCTACCTCGGTAACGCCTGACGGCACGCCGACGACTATACGTATGCGCGTCAAAAGCCCGGCGCCGTCCAATATCCCTTTCAGGAATACCCTGAGCATATTCGCCGTCATCTCGAAATCCGAAATGACGCCGTCCTGAAGCGGGCGCACAACCTTGATATGCTCCGGCGTTTTGCCTATCATATTTTTGGCCTCGCGCCCCACGGCCAATATCCTGCGCACGCCCGTATCGACGGCTATGACAGACGGCTGATTAACGACTATGCCCTTGCCTTTTATGTAAATCAGCGTATTGGCGGTACCGAGGTCTATTCCTATGTCTTTGTTGAACAGCATCATTCTGTATTTCAACACTCCTTTGTAATAGTGTATTAGCGGACGCGGACGCGACAAGAACCGCGTGAACGTCAAATCAGATTATCCTGCCTCATGCTTACATAGTTTCCGTCGCCTATGACTATATGGTCGATCACCTTTATGCCCAAAAGCTCCC